>JAFVDC010000186.1 GCA_017478685.1 Bacteroidales bacterium
CTGGAGGTACTTTCTGTCTCCGGCCATGTGGGAAGGGTCGGCAAAAAACGCCATCTGAGGGTAACGTGTGCGCAGTTCAATGGCAAGTTTCCAGCCGGGGTCGTTCCTGTAAGGGATGGGGGCCGAAGTTGAGAAGCCGCGATGGATGACGCCAAGCTTCCGGAGTCCGGCGCGGTTAAGGCGCTCCAGGGCCCCTACCCAAAGGTCGATGTCCGGATTCACCGGGTTTTTCACAAGGACGGGCATGTCGGTGCCTTCAAGGGCATCGGCAATCTCCTGCATGAGGAATGGGTTGGCGCTTGTGCGGGCCCCAATCCAAACCATGTCCACCCCGTACTTGATACACTCCAGGACATGTTTTTCGCTGGCAACCTCCGTGCACACTTTCATGCCGAATTCCTGCTTCACGCGGCGCATCCACTTGAGGCCGGGAGTCCCCACGCCCTCGAAACTTCCGGGGTGGGTACGCGGCTTCCATATACCTGCGCGGTAAACATGTATGCCGAAGGCGCTGAGGCCCTCTGCCGTCTTCAGTACCTGTTCTTCAGATTCAGCACTGCAGGGCCCTGCAATGCACATAGGCCTTGGAAGCGTGAAGAATCCCCACTCTGTTCCGGGGACAATATCCAGTGTCTGGCTCATCGAATTATTCTCTTTATGCGGTTGGCGTCTTCTATCAGTTTCCGGAGGGCGTCTTCATCATAGGAGGCAACGGCGTCACGGAACTGCTTCATCTTTTCTATATAGGTGTCCATCACCTGCAGAACGTTGTCGTGGTTCTGGGTGAGGATGGGAATCCACATGTCGGCGTTGGACTTAGCAAGGCGCACGGTGGAGGAGAAGCCGCCGGAAGCGAGGTCGAAGATATGCTTCTCGTCCTTTTCCTTGTCAAGCACCGTGAGCGCCAGGGCAAACGAAGTCACATGGGAAATGTGGGACACGTATGCGGTGTGGACATCATGGCTGGAGGAACTCATGAAGATGGGCCTCATGTTGAGGCAGGCGTAGAGCTCAAGTATGGTCTGCACAGCCCATGGGGCCGATTCCTCCTGGTCGGCGAAAATACACGCCCTGCCATCGAAAAGCCCCGGCTGGGCAGCCCAGGGGCCGCTGTACTCCGTTCCCGCCATGGGATGCGTGCACACAAACTGCTTCCTTGCCGGATGGTACTTTACGGCGCCACAGATGTGCTCCTTGGTGGAGCAGACGTCTATGACAATCTTCTTGTCAGGGGCAGAGGCCCCTTCTTCCGCGTCGCTTCGCGACCCTATCCGGGCAAATGCTCCAGAAGGGGCCTCTGCCCCTGAATGAATGCGGTCAAGGATGGCCGGAAGCATTTTCACGGCGGCGCCAACGGGAACGGCCACCACAATTATGTCGGAGCGGTCCACGCACTCCTCAACGGAGACCAGTTCATCGGCAAGGCCGATAGTCTTTGCGGCCCCGGCGGCTACGGGATCGGCCTCAACGCCAAGGATTTTTTGGGCAAAGCCCCTGCGCTTAAGGTCAATTGCCATGGAACCGCCTATAAGGCCCAGGCCGATTATTCCGACCGTAGAATGGATGTTACTCATTTTTAACTACTTATGTAAAACCCTCCCCCTCAAAGACAAGGGGAGGACTTTACGTATCTTGCTATTAATCAATACTTTGTATTCTACGCAGTGCCTCTTCCAACGTGGGAATGTTGGCGCAAAGCGAGATCCGGAGGTAATTTGCCCCGTTGCTGCCGAAGATGAAGCCCGGGGTGAGGAACACTCCGGCCTCATAAAGGTATTTGTCTGAAAGCACTGCGGCTGGAGATGGCCGATCGGAGTCGGCCATGACGTCACTCCCGGCATCCGCGTCATGCCCGGCTTGACCGGGCATCTGAGGCACGCGGCCCCAGACGTAGAGGCCGCCGGCATTGGCGTCGTAAGTGCAGCCGATGGTATCCATGATGCGGCAGGCAAGTTCCCGACGGCGGCGGTATTCGGCATTGAGGGCCTCATACCAATCGGGGCCGGCATTGAGGGCGGCCACGGCGGCTTCCTGAATGCCCCTGAACATGCCGGAGTCCATCTGGGACTTCACCTTGAGGACTTCCTTGATGACGGCCGAGTCTCCAACCAGCATCCCGACGCGCCATCCGGCCATGTTGTGGCTCTTGGAAAGGGAGTTGAGTTCCATGCAGCAGTCCCGTGCGCCGGGAACGGACAGGATGGACTGAGGCTCATTGAGGATGAAGCCGTAAGGGTTGTCGTTGACAAGGAGTATTCCGTGGCGGCTTGCAAAGGAAACCAGCCGCTCAAACACGTCCCGGCGGGCAGGAGCGCCGGTGGGCATGTTGGGATAGTTCACCCACATCAGTTTCACGCCCGTGAGGTCCATGGACTCAAGTTGGTCGAAATCAGGGTACCAGCCGCCATCCTCCAGAAGGTTGTAGTTCACCACTTCGGCCTCACACATGCGTGTGGCCGAAGTATATGTGGGGTAGCCGGGATTGGGCACCAGCACCTTGTCTCCCTTGTTGAGAAAGGTGAGGGACAGGAGGAGGATTCCCTCCTTGGAGCCCGTAAGCGGCTGGATTTCAGAGGCGGGATCCAATTCCACGCCGTACCATCTGGAGTACCACCCCGCAATTGCGTGCCGAAGTTCCGGGATGCCGATATAACTCTGGTAGCCGTGAGTGGTGGCCTTGCGGGCGCAATCCACCATGGCCTCGACAGCCTCCCGGGACGGAGCGCCGTCCGGGGACCCGATTCCAAGATTGATTATGGGATTGACGGGACGGGAAGCGTTTATGCGCGCTATCTCCTTGTTCTTTATGGAGAAGTAATACTCTTTAACGGAAAGAGTCCTGTCTGCTGGATTTATTATCATATTGCGGCTTCATATTCTCCCAGGATCTGAAGGTCTTCCAGGAGCGGCTTCACCGCCTGGAGAGCCTGGAGATAACGCTGGTAGTTTTGGAATTTAATGTCGGCGTAGAAAAAATACTGCCACTCCCTGCCAGGGATTGGAAGGGACTGGATGCGCGTGAGGTTCATGTCGTAGAAACTCAGGATGGTGAGGATCTGCGCAAGAGAGCCGGGCTTGTGTGGCAGCGTAAAGCAAAGGATTGCCTTGTTTATCTGCTCCCGGGGCACTTCCAGGGCATCATCGATAACCAGAAAACGCGTGAAATTCTGCTTGAAAGTTTCTATTCCGGGGGCAAGGATTTCAAGGCCATAGAGACTGGCAGCAAGTTCCCCGGCCACTGCGCCCACTCCCCTTTCACCGCTTTGGGCAAGTTCCGCGGCGCTTTTGGCGGTGTCTTCACTCTCCGTAAGGCGTATCCAGGGGGCATTTTTCTCAAACCACGGGCGGGTTTGGTTAATTGCCATGTAGTGAGTACGGACCTCCTTGATATCCTCCAGCTTTTGCCCTGGAACGGCCATGAGGTTCTGGCCGATACGGATGTAGACTTCGCCCTTTACCGGAAGGCGGGATTCCCGCAGGAGCTCGAAGTTATGAAGCAGACCTCCGGAAACAGTGTTCTCTATTGCCATCACAATGGCATCGGCCTTCACCTTGAAAAGGTCCTGGAAGGTGGCGCACTCTACGATGGACACATCACCATAAAACAAACGGGCTGCTTGTTCGTGAAAGCAGCCCTTGTATCCCTGTATTGCTACGGATTTAGGCATTAGACGGTAAGGATGTCCTTTTCCTTGGCGGCGATAACCTCGTCTACCTTCTTCACCCATTTGTCGGTGGCCTTCTGGAGTTCGTCTTCGCCCTCCTTTTCACCGTCCTCGGAGAGGCCGTCGTTCTTCTGGGCCTTCTTGAGAAGGTCTATGCCGTCACGGCGTGCGTTGCGAATGGTAACCTTTGTGGTTTCTCCCTGGGCCTTTGCCTTCTTGATGAGTTCCTTGCGGCGCTCTTCAGTGAGCGGGGGAACCATGCAGCGGATGATTTCTCCGTTGTTGGAGGGGGTGAGGCCGACATTTGCGTCCAGGATGGCTTTCTCAATTTTGCCGATCATGGAGCGCTCCCAGGGCTGGATGGCGATGGTTTTGGCGTCCGGGGTGGTGATGGAAGCCACCTGGTTCAGGGGTGTGGCAGTTCCGTAATAGTCCACCATTACGGGATTGAGGATTGCCGGGGAGGCCTTGCCTACACGGTAATTCTTGAGGTCTTCTTCAAGATAATCTACTGCATCCTGCATTTTAACGGACATTGCGTCCACAATTTCCTTAGCCTTAGGTAACATAACTTTCTCTGGTTGTTAATCATGCAAATATACTAATTTTTTTATTTACCTTTGCAAACATAACACGATATGCCCATAACATGTTGAAAAAGATTAGAGTAGGAGTTGCGGCCATATTCTGGGCCGGCATCACTTTGTTATTCCTTGATTTTACCGGTGTGCTCCACGGCTACCTTGGATGGATGGCCAAAGTCCAGTTCCTGCCGGCAGTGCTGGCCCTGAATGTCGGTGTCACTCTGGCCCTGGTGCTGCTCACGCTGCTTTTCGGCCGTGTATATTGCTCTGTCATCTGCCCCCTTGGCATATTCCAGGACGGCATTTCATGGCTTGGCACACATAAGTCAAAGGCCCCGTACAAATGGCACAAGGAACTGAAGTGGCTGCGCTACGGCGTATGGGTGCTGTTTGTGGCGGCGCTCATTGCCGGGGGAAGCTCCTTTGTGGCGCTCCTTGCCCCCTACAGCGCTTACGGCCGAATTGTCCAGAACCTCTTCCAGCCCGTATACCTTTTGGGGAACAACCTCCTGGCCGAAATTGCCGAACGCGCCGGAAGTTACACCTTCTATACCAAAGAGGTGTGGATCAGGAGCATCCCCACTTTCATCATCGCAGCTATTACGCTTGTAGTGATTGTGGTACTGTCCTTCAAGGGCGGCCGCACTTATTGCAATACCATCTGCCCGGTTGGCACCACCCTCAGCTTCTTCTCCCGCTTTGCAATGTTCCGCCCGGTGATTGATGCCGAAAAATGCAAGCACTGCAAGGCCTGCGAGCACAAGTGCAAGGCACAGTGCATTTCCATAAGCAAGGAGGAGCAGAAGATAGACTACTCCCGCTGCGTAGACTGCTTCAACTGCCTTGACAGCTGCAAGTTCGGGGCGCTTGAATACAAGTTTGCATGGAAGATGGGAGATTCTTCGGCAAAGCCTCAGAATGACAATAACGACAACGGCCGCCGCGCGTTCATGGCCGGAACGGCCGTGGCAATTGGCGCAGCCGCCCTTAAAAGCGTGGAAGCAAAGGCTCAGGAGGCCGCAAAGAAGGTTGACGGCGGCTTCGCGGAAGTCCTTCCCAAACACGCCCCGGAGCGCGAAATCCCCATTACGCCCCCCGGTTCAAAGAGCGTAAAAGACTTCTACTCCCACTGCACGGCCTGCCAGCTTTGCGTTGCCGAATGCCCCAACGGAGTTCTTCGGCCATCCACAAAGCCTGAAACCCTCATGCAGCCGGAAATGAGTTTCGACAAAGGATTCTGCCGCCCTGAATGCACCAGGTGCTCAGAGGTCTGCCCCACCGGGGCCATCCTCAAGATCACCCGTGAGGAAAAGACGCAGTACCACATTGGAACCGCCCGCGTGAACCTTGAGGCCTGCCTCAGCGCCACCGGAGAAACCAGCTGCGGAAACTGCGCCCGCAAATGCCCTGTGGGTGCCATAAGCATGGTGGAGCATGACGGAGCAAAGGTCCCCACTGTCCACGAAGAAATATGCATCGGCTGCGGAGCCTGTGAGCAGTACTGCCCCGTAAGGCCCATAAGCGCAATACTTGTAAACGGTAAATATCAGCACGTATGAACAGGAGAGATTTTCTGAAAACCGGTGCAGCTGCGGCAGTGGCCGTGTCCTGCGCCCCCAAAGATGCCAGGTCAAAGGCGGGCATGACAAGCGACGAAGGCCCCGAGGCAATGATTTACCGTGAGAATCCCCGCAACGGAGACCGCGTGTCCCTGCTTGGATTCGGCTGCATGCGCTGGCCCATGATAAAGGGCCCGGACGGCAAGGACATCATAGACCAGGCCGCCGTAAACGAGATGGTGGATTACGCCATCGCACACGGCGTCAATTACTTCGACACCTCGCCCGCATACCTCCAGGGCCTCAGCGAGGATGCCGCCGGAAAGGCCCTCTCAAGGCACCCCCGTGAGAGCTACTACATTGCAACCAAGCTCTCCAACTTCGGGGATTCTTCGGCCAAAGCATCAATAGAGATGTACAAACGCTCCTTTGAGCAGCTCCGGACATCCTACTTCGACTACTATCTCCTGCATTCCATCGGCCGCGGCAGAAAGGATGCCTTCAACAAACGCTACGTAGACAACGGCCTGGTGCCCTTCCTCCTCAAAGAAAAAGAGGCCGGCCGAATCCGCAACCTTGGCTTCTCCTTCCACGGTGCCAAGCACGAGTTCGACTACTTCATGGAGCTGGAAGACAGCGGCCAGATGCACTGGGACTTCTGCCAGATAGAGATGAACTACGTGGACTGGCGTCACGCAGACGGCATCCGCAACGTAAACGCCGACTACCTTTACGCGGAACTTTCAAAACGCGGCATCCCCATGATAATCATGGAGCCCCTGCTTGGCGGCCGCCTGGCCAATGTCCCGGCGGGAATCGCCCGCCAGATGAAGGAAAGGGAGCCTGAAAAGAGCATAGCCTCGTGGGCTTTCCGCTTCTGCGGCACCTACCCCGACATCCTGTGCATACTCTCCGGCATGACCTCCATGGATCCCCTCCTGGACAACATCAAGACCTTCGGCCACTTCAAGCCCCTCACGGAAGAAGAATTGGGGTTCATGGAACGCATGGCCGTGGAAATGAAGGAGTACCCCCTTGTCAATTGCACGGACTGCAAATATTGCATGCCATGCCCCTGGGGAATAGACATCCCCGGAGTGTTCCAGCACTACAACCGCGCCATCACTTCCGGCACCTATGCCCAGAGCCCGGAGCAGAAGGACTATGCAAAACTCAAGAAGGCCTACCTCGTGAGCTACGACAGGGCCGTTGCATCTGTCCGTCAGGCCAGCCACTGCATCCACTGCAACGAGTGCCTCTCCCACTGCCCCCAAAGCATAGCAATACCGCGCGAACTTGACAGGATCGCGCGGTACGTTGAAGACCTCAAGCAGGATACCCTCTAGTATTTGGAGAACTTCACCTTCACGGATTTACCGCTGTAGGCTACTACGGCGGTATATCTGCCTGGTGCAAGCGAGGACACGTCCATGCTTATGGGAATGAACACGTTTGTTGTGGCGGAACTCCTCAGCACCTGCGTCCCGGCCGCATTGTAAACCGTAACGGATACGTTCACCGTTTCCGGAGAGTCTATGGTCATACGCAGGGCATCCGTAACATTCTGGCTTTCAAGCATTACAGGCTGTCCGGGATTCACAAACGCAACCTTGAAGGAGGCCGTGGCCGAAGCCCCTATGCCGTCCGTGGCAACCACCGTCACGCTTGTGACGCCGTAGCCTGCAGGACGGATTACCGCCGACGTTCCGGATATTTCGGCCGAAGCGACCGACGCATCAGAAACAGAAGCGGCATAGCGGAGCGTCTCCCCGTCTTCGTCCGTAAAATGATCGGCAAGGTTTACCGTAACCGCCGCAAAGTTGGAGCCCAACTGGTCAGTCACAATGCTTGAGAGCACGGGAGCATGGTTTGGAAGAATTGTGTAACTGAGGGTGGCCGTGGCCGATTTCGGCTTTGCGCCTGAGGCGGACGGGACGTCCGTGGCTTTCAGGACAGCCGTGAAACTGCCTCCCTGGGGCTCCTTCATGGCCGAAATCCTGAGAGTCATGGTGGCGGCGTCGAAGCTTACGGCACTTGAACCGGCATCCTCCAGAACAACATCTACGGCATCTCCGTCAGGGTCTGAGGCGCCAACTGAAATGACGGCGCTCTCATGAGCCTTGAGCGTAATCTCCGTTTCCGAAAGCGTAATTACAGGGGCTTTGTTTTCTCCGGGGACAATCTGGTGGCCAAGGCCGTATTCAAAGGATGCCATGGCGTCCAGTTTTTTGCCCACAGGCTTGCTGCTTCCGCCAATGGTGTTTCCAAGCCCGCCGAAGAGTATCTCCTTGGCATCTTCGGCCGTAAATCCCTGCCCGCCGAAGTAAGACACTATTAGCGCAGCAACGCCGCTGGCATGGGGGCAGGCCATGGAAGTTCCGGCCCAGCCTGAACCGGCGTAACCGCTTGTGACTATCTTGGTAGGGACCGTGCTCCAGACAGAGCCTGAGGAAGAATATCCTTCTCCGGCCGGTGCGGCAACGTCTACCCACTCTCCGTAAGTGGAATAAGAAGCCCTGTTTCCGCTCTCGTTGAATGCACCCACTCCTATCACCGGTTCATACGCGGCATAAGGGTCCCAGTCTACGCCCTCTGCGCCTTCATTTCCGGAGGCAAAAAACACCAGCCCTCCTTTCATGGGGGAATCCGGGAGTTGATTGCCATCTGCATCGCAACCGGCATACTCTATAAAGTAGTCAATGGCCACTTTCAGTTCCGGATGGTACTTGTCTATGGTGTAAGTACGGTAAGTATTCAGTTCAGAGGAGCTTATGTTGCCGTCCAGGTTAAGGTCGGCCGAAGGGCCCCAGCTGTTCTGGGATATGACGGCGCCATGGTCTGCGCCCCATTTGACGGCATTTGCGCACTGGGTATCATCGGCATAACTGGTTCCGGAGAAAATTGCGCAGGACATGAGGCGCACGCCCTTTTCCCCTGCGGCATAGTCTCCTCCGGCAATGCCGGCTACACCCACGCCATTGTTGCTTACAGCCGCTATGGTACCGGCAATATGAGTGCCGTGCCCGGTGTCGCCTTCATCCCAATAAGACTGAGGCGGACGTATTGTAAGGTCCCAGCTGTTACGCGCGAAATTGTATCCGGTATGGCCGCTGGCATCTGTCCAGAGATTGTCCTTGAGGTCCGGATGAGTGGCATCTACGGGTTCGTCCACCACGCACACCACAACATTCTCATTACCGGTGGTGTAGTTTTTCCACACGTCCCTGACATTAATGTCAACTCCGGCCTTACTTGAGTTGTAATAATGCCACTGTCTGGAAAAATAGGGGTCGTTGGGCGATTCATAGGCCCTTTTCACTATCCTCCTTACTGGATGGGCCGTAATCACGCCGGGCGTGGATTCAAATGAGGCCGATGCCTTTGTGGCGGGGATGTTTGAGGAGAACTTCACCTTGTAAAAACGGTGCATCCCCATTTTCCGGCTGCGGGGCTCGAACTCCCCGGCATCCGGGAAAACGCGTTCCAGGCTCTCTATCCCCAGTTCCTCTATAAGGGTTCCCATACCCGGAGCCTTGGTAGGGACGGACTCCCCGGCGGCAAGGGCCTCCTCTATTGCAGAGGCAAGGTATTCGTCAAACTGGACGGAAACAAGTCCTGGAACGGCATCAGAAGCCACAGGCTCCGTTTTTGCCGGAGCCTGTGAATCTGAAATAGGCTGCTGTACCTGGCAGGAAGCGGCCAAAACCGCCACCGCAAGATACTTAGCGAAGTTTCTTATAGCCATAGCGTGCCTCTTCGGCCAGTTCAATCTCAATGCGCATGAGACGGTTGTACTTGGCAATACGGTCTGTGCGGCTGAGGGAACCGGTCTTGATCTGGCCACTGTTGGTGGCAACGGCGATGTCTGCGATGGTGGTGTCCTCGGTTTCGCCGGAGCGGTGGCTGGTAACGGTGGTGTAGCCGTGACGGTGAGCCATCTCAATGGCGTCAAGGGTTTCGGTGAGGGAACCAATCTGGTTCACCTTGATGAGGATGGAGTTGCCTGCACCCATCTCGATACCCTTCTGGAGGTACTTCACGTTGGTAACAAAGAGGTCGTCGCCAACAAGCTGGCACTTGTCGCCGATAGCCTTGGTGAGCTTTACCCAGCCCTCCCAATCTTCCTCGGAGAGACCGTCCTCGATGGAATCGATGGGGTACTTGGCGATAAGC
>JAFVDC010000187.1 GCA_017478685.1 Bacteroidales bacterium
GTCAAAGGCGTCAAATGGAGCGTCCCCTGCGTAAGCATCGAGGACAGGCCCCGCTTCCCCTACAGGGGCATGCATCTTGACTGCTGCCTCCACTTCTTCGAGATGGACTTCCTGAAAAAGTACATCGACATAATGGCCCTCCACAAGGTAAACCGTTTCCACTGGCACCTCACCGAGGACCAGGGCTGGAGGCTGGAGATAAAGAAATACCCTCTTCTCACCGAAAAGGGTCAGTGGCGCAAGGAAACCGTTGTGGGCTCCCTCTATTCTGGCATCTACGACGGCAAGCCTCACGGCGGCTACTACACCCAGGAAGAGGTGAAGGAACTGGTAAAATATGCGGCCGAACGCTACGTAACCATAGTTCCGGAAATTGAGATGCCGGGCCACGCCCTTGCAGCCATAGCCTGCTACCCCGAGCTTAGCTGCGGACTTGAAGACCATTATGAGACCGCCACCAAGTGGGGCATCTTCAAACAGGTTTACTGCCCTAAGGAAGAGACCTTCAAATTCCTGGAAGAT
The DNA here is from genome assembly GCA_017478685.1 of Bacteroidales bacterium. Next base: position 523 of record JAFVDC010000187.1, read on the forward strand.
GTCCTGGAAGAGGTGTTTGAGCTGTTCCCCTCGGAGTACATCCACATTGGCGGAGACGAGTGCCCCAAGACTTCCTGGAAGCAGTGCGCCCACTGCCAGGCTCTCATAAAGAAAGAGCACCTGAAAGATGAATTCGAGCTCCAGAGCTGGTTCATCCGCCGCATGGAAAAATTCATCAATTCCCGCGGGCGCCAGATAATCGGCTGGGACGAAATCCTGCAGGGAGGCCTCGCCCCCAACGCCTGCGTAATGTCCTGGCTTGGAGAGGAAGGCGGAATAAAAGCCGCCCAGCAGCACCACAACGTGGTAATGGCACCCTACCCCAAGTATTACCTTGACTACTGGCAGGCCGATCCCGACTCCGAGCCCCTTGCCATGGGCGGCCCCACCACGCTTAAAACCATGTACACCTACAACCCCGTTCCGGAGGTCCTTACCCCCGAGGAACAAAAGTACATAATGGGCGTGGAAGGCTGCGTATGGACAGAGTACATGCCCACTCCCGCACGCGTGGAGTACATGGCCTGGCCGCGCATGTGCGCCATCGCCGAAGCCGGCTGGAGCCGTACGGAAAAAGACTGGGAAGGCTTCACGGAGCGCCTTGAGGAGCATCTTCCCCGCCTGGACGCCCTTGGCGTAGGATACTCAAAAGCCTTTTTCAACCCTTTCATCGAGGCCCACAAAGACACCGAGTACAGCAAGGTGATCACCATGAGCGTGGACGCTCCCCGTGCCGAAATCCGCTATACCCTTGACGGCACCGCACCCACCGTAAATTCGGCCCTGTATGAAGGCCCGTTTGCCATTAACAGGCAGCAGAGGGTTACCGCAGCAGCCTTCCGTGACGGAAAACAAATTGGAGAAACCAAATACAAAGAATTCTAATATATAACTTAACTATGTCACTAAGACTTACAGAACAACCTTCTCTGTACGACCATCTGGAGAAGAAAAGTGTAGCAGAACTGCTCAGAGATATTAACGCCGAAGACAAGAAGGTTCCCCTTGCAATAGAGGCCGTCCTGCCCGATATCGAGAAACTGGTTAATGCCATTGAGGCAACCATCCGTGGCGGAGGACGTTTCTTCTGGCTGGGAGCCGGAACTGGCGGAAAACTTGCTGTGCTGGACGTTCTGGAGGTGCCCAACACCTATGGAGTGGACCCCGAAATCTGGCAGGCCGTACTAGCCGGCGGCGTAGAGAACCTGGTCCTGGACCTGGAAGAGGCCGAAGACGACGTTGAAGAAGGCTGGAGGACTCTCACTGAAAAGCACCACATCACCCCTAAGGACATTGTGGTGGGTATTTCGGCCAGCGGATGCACCCCTTACGTAATGGCAGCCATGAAGGCCTGCAAAGAGCACGGCATCCCCTGCGGCTCAATCTGCAACAACCCCGGCTCTCCAATCTCGGCGTACGTAGACTATCCCATTGAGATAGTCACCGGCCCGGAATTCATCACCGGCAGCACCCGCATGAAGAGCGGCACATCCCAGAAACTCCTCTGCGACATGATAAGCTCCACCCTCATGGTGCGCCTCGGCCGCGTGGAAGGCAACCGTATGGTTTGCGCCAACCTCATCAACAACAAGGTCGTAGACCGCCTCACCCGCACCATGGTAGAGCGCAACCCCCAGCTTTCCTATGAGTACTGCGAGGACGTGATCAAGAAGACCGGCGGTCTCAAGAAGGCCGAAGAATACCTCAAAGAACAAGGCATAATCAAATGAAAAAACTGACTCCCATACTGGCCGCGACGCTAGCCGTATTCGGCTGCCAGCCCGCCCAAAAACCCGACGTCGGGCCTGGGCCCACGGATATTTCGGCATGGAAAGGCATTGTCTTCAACGAGATTGCCGCCCATGACCAGGAGGAGTCCGACGCCGCAAGCTGGGTTGAGCTTTTGAACACCACCGACAAAGAGATTTCCCTGGAGGGCCTAAGCATCCTCATCACCGACGACTACTTCAAGGACCAGAGCCTTTGGGACGCCCCGGAAGGCGCCAAGCTTGCCGCCGGTGAGCGCCTTGTCCTTTCCAGCGCCAACGACGGCGGAATCAGGACCGGCATCTCTTCGGCCAGTGAATTCCAGCTAAAGCTTGCGGTAAAGGACGGCACCTGCGTAGACAGCTTCAGCCGTGACGCCGTGTTTGCCGACACCCCCTGCTATGGCCGCGGTTCATACCAGCGCATCCCGGACGGGGCCGATACTTGGAAAAACCTCACCTACAGCAGCAAGGGCCAGGAGAACAAGGTGTTCAGCCTGGACGACTACAGGCGCACCGCAATCTGGACCTGGAGCTCGCATGTAGCCGGACTGTCCGAGAACGACTTTGAGAAGCTCAAGGAGTTCAAGCGCCTTGGCTACGACCACATCCTCCTCAACTACGTGGCGTTTGAGTCTACGTCGGCCCTTCGCAACACCATCCCGTTCATGGAGAAATGCGAGGAGCTTGGAATTGCAGTCCACTGCTGGATGCAGTGCTTCTACAACGGCGGCTGGGTAAACCCCGTCGACGACGCCAACAACTGCTACAAGGAAGACGTATATGAAAGGATTCGCACCAACGCCCGGAAGTACATTGAGAACTTCGGCGTAAAAGGCCTGCACCTTGACTATATCCGCTTTGGAGGCACCGCTGCCAAGCACAATCCTTCGGCCGAAGTAAATTCAATGGGCGCAGTAAACCGCTGCTGCCAGGAGATTAGGGAAATCCTGGATTCCTACGACGAAGGCCTTGTTTCAAGCGCCGCCCTCATGCCCGAAAAGAACTCCGTGTCCTACTACGGGCAAAACCCCTCACAGATGGGAAAGTACATCCACATCCTCATGCCGATGGCCTACCGCTACTCCTATGGCTGGAGCGACAACGGATGTAAAGACATAATCAACTGGTTCGCAAACAATTCCGGCGGGGCCGAAGTATGGGCGGGAATCACCACTTATACCGGCAACGACGACTCCGGCGTAAAGGGCATGAGTGCCGAAGAAATGCGTAAGGACATTGACATCTTCATGGATTCAAAGGCCACCGGCCTGGTTCTTTTCCGCTGCGGACTTGGAACTTTCCCCGATGTTACAGACCTGAACTGAAAAAAATTTTTTATCTTTATCCATCATTAATTAACCCAAATTTTTAACACAACAGAGTTATGAAAAAATTACTTTCTTACTCAGCCGCGTTAATCGCCGTTCTGGCCGGCCTGTTCTCCTGCCAACCCAAGGAGCAGCCCACACCGGAACCCGAAGTTGGCACAACGCTCCAGCAGGCTCCGCTTGTGAACGCCGTTGCCGACGCTTACGCAAAATGGGAAGACGACAACGTCATCCCCGAGTCACTGAAGGTGGGCGAGACCACTCTCACCCTTCCCCAGTACCAGTATGCAATTGCAACGCTGCTTGTAAACCTTTCCAAGGCCGACAAGAGCGACATTGCAGTGATTGGTTACAAAGCTGCCGAACACCCGGAGCGCGACAGCTATGACCAGAAGGAAATTGCAGTAACCGGCGGTGCAAAGATCAATGAAGGCACCGAAGACCTGGTGAACATTGCAGAGCGCTTCCTGAAGGCTTCCGCAGACAAACTCCAGATTCCCAACCAGACTCTGGTAACCCGCAGCGGCGCAAGCGCAATCGCTTTCTCCACCAACCGTGCTACCGTAACCTTCATGCGCGCAATCGCCGAGTACAAGGCCGCTGGTTCACTTCCCAAGACCGTGTCTACCGAGTATCTCTCCGCTGCTTCCACCCTCAAGGGCTTCGCAGAGCAGTTTGTAGGCATCCTTGACATCTGGGAGAAGACCGTTGGCACAGTATCCGCAGACGGTTCACACTGCACCGACAACAACAGCGCCTGGAAGGACGTTCACTTTGTTCCTATCCCCCACTCCGGCGGTGCATACGCAGATGGTGTAGACCAGTACGACCCTCAGTACCAGCCTTACTTCACCGTTACCATCGACGGCCGCACCTATACCAGTGCAGAAACATGGGGTATCGCTCTCCGTGGTATCATGGATATGGTGACCAAGGAAGGTCATACCATGTGGCAGCCCAGCCGTAACCCGTTTGCACACACCATGGCAAACGGTGCTTCCCTCAAGGAGCCCATCCCTCCCGTGTACGACTACGACATCTGGGGCCAGTATCCCTGGTACGAAAGCACCAACGACGCCCAGCCTATCAACAAGTCCGAGATTGACGTTTACCTGATTGCCCGTCTCGCCGGCTGGTTCCTTGCCCGTCAGGCCGCTCCTATGGATATTACCGGCATTGAACCTCTTGGAAAGATTGGTAACTACCAGATCTTCGGCTCCGATCCCAGCGAATGCATCGTTGAAGAAGGTGTTTCCGGCTTCGTAAGTTCAATGCGTATGTGGCTCATCGCCGCCCGCTTCTACAAATATCTGCTTGACAACAAGATTGAAGACAACGTCTACGACGCCGTGAAGGACGCCAAGTTCTCCACCGACCTCTATGGCGTTGACATGCCTGACATCACTCTCAAGACCACGACCCTCGCCCTGGATTCCGACGGCACAGCCCAGAACCTCAAGTTCACTGCCAAGGAAGCTTGGGAGGTAACTCCTTCAGAATCCTGGATCAAGGTTGATCCCGCCAGCGGCGAAGCAGGTGACATTACCGTAACAGTTACAGCCGAGCCCAACACCGGTGCTCTCCGTGAAGGCGAAATCCTTGTCAAGGGCGGCAACGTGACCGAAGGTCTTGTGGTTAAGGTTACCCAGTCCAAGTACATTGCTCCTAGCGCAGCATCACTGAAAGAATTCGCCGAGCAGTTCGTAAAGGGTCTGGAAGTTTGGGAAGCAACCGTTGGCACAGTTGAATCCGAGAACAAGCACCTCATTGCGAACGGTACTGCATGGACCAACGTACACTTTATCCCCGTAGGTCCCACCGGCGGTGATTATGACAACCACCCCGGCAACCAGCACGATCCCATGTACACTCCTTGGACTATCAATGTCGGAGGCACTGAGTACAACTCTGCCCAGGCATGGGAGATCGCCGTACGCGGCCTCATGAACATGGTAACCACGGAAGGTGAAGCCTTCCTGCCCGGCATGACAGACCGTAACAAGGCTTACACCCTTGGCAACAACCAGGGCTTCCTTGAGGCCGGTATGCCCAACCCTTCAGAGAACTGCAAATGGGGCGGATATCCTTGGTACGAGGAAGACGGCCTCACCTACAACGGCGGCCCCGTTGAGAGTGTAGACATCAACTTCATCATCAAGGTTTGCTCATGGCACCTTGTACGCGGCCTCATCAACAATGACGGCAACAGCGCACTTGGCAACATCGGCAACTTCCAGCAGTTCGGCACTTCTTCCAGCACTCTGAACCTTGATGGTTACGATGGCCTCATCGCTCCTATGCGTGAGCTCATCATCATGATGCGTATCTACAAGTACATCCTTGACAACAACATCGACTCCAATGTCTATGATGCTATCAAGGACCAGAAGTTCGACTTCGACATGTATGCTCAGGGCGCAGAAGCCAAGGTATTCACCCTTAAGGATTTCGCACAGGAATTCGTAAAGGGTCTCGATGTCTGGGCTTCCAACGTGGGTAACATCGACGCCGACGGTGTCCGCAACTCGCAGGCCGCCGCAGGCGCATGGCTGGATGTTCACTACATTCCTATCGGAAACACCAACAACTCCGACTTCAAGGATTATGGCAACAACCAGTACGATGACGGCAAGACCCCTTGGACCCTCAATGTGGGTGGCACAGTGTACACTTCCTCACAGGCTTAGGAAATCGCTATCCGCGGCCTTATGAACATGGTTACCACGGAAGGTGAAGCTTTCCTTGACACCATGGACGACCGCAACA
>JAFVDC010000188.1 GCA_017478685.1 Bacteroidales bacterium
CTTGCCCCAGGTTATTTTCTCGTTGGGGACGGCACCGGAATAGGAACCGTAAGAAGTTGTGGAGTCCGAGATCTGGCAGAAATATGCCCAGAGGGGAGTGCCTTCCCAGCCAAGGTCCTGCTCCATCATGGGAACGCAGCAGATGGGGAAGTCACCGGCGGTGCCGCCGCCAATCTGGAAGAAGCCTACGCCGGGGGCGTTCTTCTTGTACCAGTCTACCAGGAACATCATAACCTCTACACCCTGAATAACCATGTGAGGATCATATTCTCCACGGATTACGTGAGCGGTGAAGATGTTACCGGTGGTGCAGTCTTCCCATGCAGGGCAGATGATGGGGATGTTCTTCTCACATGCGGCAACTACCCAGCTATCCTTAGGGTCACTCTCATAGTACTGCTCAAGGACTCCGCTGCGGATCATCTGATAGATGAACTCATAGGGGAGGTAGCGCTTGCCTTCTGCCTTGGCCTTGTCCCAAACCTCTACAAGGTGCTTTTCAAGACGGCGGAAAGCCTCTTCTTCGGGGATGCAGGTGTCTGTGACGCGGTTGTAGTGGTTGTCAAGGAGTTTCTGCTCCTCAAGGGGAGTGAGGTCCCGGTAACCGGGAACCCTGTAGTAGTGGCTGTGGGCCACAAGGTTCATGATGTCTTCCTCAAGGTTGTTGGCGCTGCAGCACACAAAAGCAATCTTGTCCTGGCGGATCATTTCCGCAAGGGTGAGGCCGAGTTCTGCGGTGGACATTGCACCTGCCATGGCAAGGAACATTTTGCCACCCTTGGCAAGAAGATCTTCATAGGCCTTTGCTGCGTCTACCAGCGAAGCAGCGTTGAAATGACGGTAATTGTGGGTAATGAATTGTGAAATAGGACCCTTTTCCATTTTATTTGTTGTTTTAAGTTCTTCCTTATTTTATATTATGCAAATTTACGCTTTTTTTTGAGTAAATTCGCAAAAACATTTTACTTTGTATGTTCAGACTCATTTTCCTTGCAGTCACGCAGGCCATTCTCATGTGCGCCACACAGTCGCTTTTCAAGGTGGCCTCGGACAAAATGCCACCATTCACCTGGAGCTGGGCTTTCTTCCGTGACGGCGTCTTCCTCAATTGGGCGCTGCTCCTTTCGGCCATCTGTGGCATTGTCATGCTGGCCGAATGGGTGTACATGCTCAGGAACTATCCCTTCCATCAGATATATCCGCTCACATCCCTCAGTTTCCTTTTTGCCATGTTCGTTTCCATCATCTTTTTCAAGGAAACCGTTGAATGGCAGCAGTGGGTGGGCGTTTTCCTGATTCTTGGAGGCTGTTTCCTCATAGTAAAATAAATTTCCGTTTTTTTTTGTATCTTTGTGCGCATGAAACGATACATCCTGGCTGCCTTAGCCATAATGCTGCTCCCTCTTTCGGCAATTGCCCAGATCAAGATTTGGGACGGAACTTCCTGCGGCGCCAAGCAGGTAACCCTCACTGAGTATCTTCCGGAAGGCACCCCGCGTGCCGCCATCATCATTTGTCCGGGCGGCAGCTATCACTGGCTGGACAACAAAGAAGAAGGCACCATGGTGGCCCAGGCCCTTGCCGCGGAAGGTTACGTGGCTTATGTGCTGCGCTACAGGGTGGCCGGAAAGTTTGAGTTTGTGTCCAAATACCGCAGTGTGCTCAGGGGCAACCGCCACCCTGACATGATATCGGACCTCCAGCGCTCAATCCAGCTTGTACGCACCCGCTACAATGGTCCGGTAGGTGTAATCGGTTTCTCCTCCGGTGGCCACCTGGCCCTTTTGGGCGCAGAGCTTTTCGGCACAAATTTCCTGGAAAAGTACAATCTGAACCCCGTCGTTTCCCTGAGGCCGGATTTTGCGGCCGCAATATATCCCGTGGTCACTCTCTCCGATGAACGCTCTGTGCACAAGCGCTCCCGCCTTGGAATCCTTGGAGAGCGCAATACCGGAAAGAAGGCCCTGAGGGACTCCCTTTCAATGGAAAAGCACGTGAGGGCGGACATGCCTCCCGTGTTCATCCTTAACTGCCTTGACGACGAAGTTGTGGATCCCCATAACTCGATGCTTTTGGATTCGGCCCTAAGCGCCGCACATGTGCCCCACCACTATGTGCAGTACCAAACCGGCGGCCACGGCTTCGGCCTGGACCCTGAGAAGATGTCGGAGGAAACCACTTCAAACTGGCTGGCCGAATTCCTCACCTGGCTCAAGAACATGTCATTCTAACCTATAAACCTATCTTTTCCAGATGGTACAAGTCTACTGCAAGAACACCCGGGAGTCCAAGCGTTTTCCGGAAGGCACGTCCCTAGCGCAAATGCTCACGGAGTTTCAGCCCAACCTGCCCTACACCGTTGTGTCCGCCAAGGTCAACAATGTGTCGCAGGGCCTGAAATTCAAGGTATACCAAAACAAGGACGTAGAATTCATGGACGTCCGTGAAGCGAGCGGAATGAGAGTGTACTCACGCTCGCTTAGTTTTTTGCTCTACAAGGCCTCCCAGGACGTATTTCCCGGCAGTAAACTCTACATGGAGCATCCCATCGGCCATGGAGTGTTCTTCCACCTCAGGAAGGACGGCGGCTGCGCACTTACCCCGCAGGATGTTTCGGCCGTGAAATCCCGCATGCTGGAACTTGTGGAAAAAGACATGCCCTTCCACCGCTACGACGTCCAGACGGAAAAGGCCATAAAGGAATTCCGGAAGTCCGGCCACATGGACAAGGTCCTGCTGCTGGAAACAAGCGGAGAGGCCTATACGGACTACTACACCCTTGGAGACACCACGGACTACTACTACGGAAAGCTTGTCCCTAGCACCGGCTACCTGAAGGTGTGGGACATAATGCCCTACGAAGACGGCCTTGTGCTGCTTGGCCCTTCCCGTGAAAACCCTCTGGAAGTGGTTACCTTCATAGATCAGCCCAAAACCTACGACATGTTCAAGGAGGCCCTCCGCTGGAATCTTATCATGGGCCTCAATACCGTTGGAGACGTGAATCAGGCCTTCCTTAATGGCCACGCCAGCGAACTAATCCAGATTGCCGAAGCCCTCCAGGAGAAGAAAATAGTTAAGATTGCCGAAGAAATAGACCGCCGCAACCGCTGCGATACCCCTCTGAAGGTGGTCCTCATAACAGGCCCTTCGTCTTCCGGCAAAACCACGTTCTGCAAGAGGCTCTCCATCCAGCTCAAGGCCTGCGGCCTTAAGCCCGTCTCAATGAGCACAGATGACTATTTCGTGAACAGGGTGGACACCCCCAAGTTCCCGGACGGCTCCTACGACTTCGACAACTTTGAAACCGTAGACCACGCCCTCATGGAGCGCGACATCATGGCGCTCATCGGCGGGGAAGAGGTAAATGTGCCTGAGTATAACTTTGTTACGGGCCTGAGGGAATATAACGGCAAGCATCTTAAACTAACGGAAGGCTCCATCCTTTTAATAGAAGGAATCCACGCCCTCAATCCGGCCCTTACCTCAGATATCCCGGAAGAGGCTAAGTTCCGCATCTTCATCAATGCCCTCACGGCCACAAATTTGGATGACCACAACGCCATCCCCACCTCCGACAACCGCCTCCTGAGGCGCATCGTGAGGGACTACAACAAGGGAGCGTTCACCGCCCGCGAATCCATATCCAACTGGCAGAATGTGCTGGACGCAGAAGAAAAGTGGATTTATCCTTTCCAGGAAATGGCTGATGTAATGTTCAACAGCGCCTATCTCATTGAGTTTGCGGTGCTTAAGAACCATGCCGAACCCATTCTGAGAAGCGTTCCCCAGAACTGCCCGGAGTACAGTGAGAGCCACCGCCTCCTGAAGTTCATCCACTATTTCACCCCTGTGCCTGACAAAGAGATACCCGCAACTTCGTTGCTCAGAGAGTTCATCGGAGGATGAACTCCGAAGTTTTTATTCACTGGGGGGCTATCCCCCCAGACCCCCTGTGTCGCTTCGCTCCGAATACCTTCGGGGAAGCTTAGTCAGGGATCTGAACCTCCTGCTTTTCAAGGTAGGAGACTACGTCGGAGACTGTTTCGAATTTTGCGAGGGCCTGGTCCGGAATCACAATTCCGTACTGGTCCTCGATTCTCATGAGAAGCTGGAGAATGTCAAGGGAATCGGCCCCAAGGTCTTTCTTTATAAGTGACTGAGGGGTAATCTTTGAGGGGTCCAGCCTAAGCTGTTTTGCAAGGATTGCCTGTACTTTTTCAAACATATTCTATTCTTCGTAATGATCGTATTTTGAGATTTCGGCCTCAATTTTGGCCGAAAGACCGCTTACCTGCATGCGGTAGGCCTGTTCTATGCACTTTTCAACAGCAACGGCCTTTGAGGAGCCGTGGCCTTTCACAACCACCTTGGAGGTGCCCAGGAGCACGCTTCCGCCGTAGTTCTGGTAGTTCATGAACTCCTTCATGTCGGAGAACATCCGTTTCATGAGAAGGGCTCCCATCTTGTAGAGGGTGCGGCTGAAAATCTCTTTCTTGAGTTTCTTGAGCAGTTCAAGGGCGGTGCCTTCCGTGGTTTTTACAAGGACATTCCCGGAGAAACCGTCGGCAACCACCACATTGTAGTTACCGGAAAGGAGGTCCCGGCTTTCCATGTTGCCCACAAAATTCAAGTTTTCGGTATCCTGGAGGAGCTTGTAGGCTTCCTGACGGACCTCGTCGCCTTTTTCGGCCTCTTTTCCAACGTTGAGAAGGGCAACGCGGGGGTTGGAGACGCCGTAGACGTTTTCCATATAGAGGGAGGCCATGATTGCGAACTGCCTCAGATGGGCGGGGGTGACTTCTACGTTGGCACCGCTGTCGCAAATGCCCACAAGAGAGCCGTCCATGGTGGGAAGGATGGGGCAGAAGGCAGGTCTGATGACGCCGGGGATTCGGCCCAGACGCACAAGGGCACCGGTTACCAGGGCCCCTGTAGAGCCGGTTGAGACCATTGCCGAAATGTCGTCGCGGTCCCTGAGGAGGATGATTGCCTTCATCATGGAGGAATTCCTCTTGAGGCGCACTACGTCCGTGGGTTTTTCGTCGCAGCCAATGACCTCCGGGGCGTGCACAATCTCCACGCGGTTCTTGTCATAGGCCTTTCCCTCAAGTTCCTTTTGAAGGATGGTCTCATCCCCGCAGAGCATCACGTAAAGGTCCGGATTCTTTGCAAGGGCGTTCAGGGCGCCGTTTACGGGCGCTTCCGGACAATGGTCACCGCCGAAGCAGTCTATGAGTATCTTTATCATAGCGGTTTAACATAGCAGCGGTAGCGCTTGGGGGTGTCGCGGCGGAAGCGCTTCCACTGGTTTTGGATGGCGTAATTGTCTTCAAGGTTGATGCAGGTGTCGGCATACTTAAGGGTAGGATTATCCTTAAGCATTTTCATGATAGCAAGGGAAAGGGCCGCCGAAACTCCGCGGTTGAGGTACTCCGGGTCTACGCCGATAATGCAGAGGTCCAGGCTTTCGGGGTTTCTGGTGCACTGGAGGAACCGCACCGCCACGCCGGGCGTAATGTGGCCCCTGGTGCCCCTGAAGGCCTTGTTGAGGGAGGGGATTGCCAGGCCGAAGCACACGGGCTTGTTATTCTCATCCAAGATTATTGCCGAATATTTGGGGCTTATGACAAGGCCGAAGTTATCCAGCATGAGTTTTCGCATTCCGTCCGTGAATGGCACGGTGCCGTACAGGCCCTCGTAGGACTTGTCAATGAGGTTGAATATGCCTTCGGCGTACTTCTTGAGGAAGTCGGAACCGTTTTTGGACTCCCCAAAGTGGAGTTTGTAGCGCCTGAAGATGAAATCCACGGTTTTCTCCATATCTTCAAGCGTTTCTTCAGATTCCGGGCCGTAAAGGAATGAACCGGTGTAGTCTACCTCCTTCTTATAACCCAAGGCTTCAATATGCTTTTGGTAGTAGGGAAGGTTGTAGGTGGTCTCAAAGTTACCGGGTGTTTCAAAGCCCTCTATTAGAAGCCCTTCCTTTTCAAGGTCCGAGTAGCCGATGGGGCCCTGGATGGTGTCCATGCCCTTTTCCCGTGCCCAGGCTTCGGCAGCGTCCATAAGAGCCTTGAAGACATTGGCATCGTCTATTGCCTCTATGCGGGTGAAACGGGCGCGTTTTTCCCCGTTCTTGGCATTGGCGTCCTTCTGGATTATTCCCTGTACGCGGCCGGCAATGACGCCATCCTTGTAAGCATTGAAGAAAACCGCGTCACAACTGGTGTTGTACACGTAATCCTTTCGGAAAATCTTTTTCTCGTCCATGTACATGGGCGGAATGTAGTACGGATTTCCCTTGTAGAGGTCCAGCGGGAAGTTCAAGAACTCCTTCTGCTGTTTCCTGGTTTTAACTTCTTCTACGGTGATCATGGTTATCTATGTTTGGCATGGAAGCAGACTCCAACGCCGTTGGGGCCGCAGTGGCTGCCGGCGGTGGGATTTACGTACACGTAGACAATGTCCTGCTTGCCGTATTTCTCCTCAATCATGAAGCCTATCTGGCGAGCCAGTTCGGGAGCGTCCGTGTGGCCGATGCAAATACGGTGGGAGGAGATGTCGTCTCCAAGTTCACCCACTTTCTCCACAAGGTAAGCCATGGCCTTGTTTCGGCCTTTGGCAGTACCTACGGACACCATCTTGCCTTCCTGGCTCATATGGATGAGGGGACGAACGCCAATGAGGGTTCCCATGGTGGCGGCAAGTCCGCTCACGCGGCCGCTGCGACGGAAGAACTTGAGGTCGTCGGCAAAGAAATACATGGCAAACTTGTCTACCTCGGTCTTGGCCCATTCCAGGACCTCGTCAAGGGTTTTTCCGGCCTTCACAAGGTCTCCGACCTCACGCACGATGGCGTAACTTATTGTGGTAATTCCCTTAGTGTCAATTTCTTCAAAGCGGGCCGAAGGGTACTTTGCCTTTAATTCGGCCACCGCCTGGTCCATGGCGTCGAAGGTGTTTGTCATGGCGCGGGAGAAGTGGACGTAGAGGATCTCATTGCCCTCCTTGAAGTCTTCCTCAAAATACCGGATGTACTGCTCCTTGGAAATGGCGCTTGTAGTTGGAAGAACTCCGCCCCTCAGTGTATCGTAGAAGGCATGGCCGTCGAAGGTGTCGAAATCCACGTAAGGATAGGTGGTATGGGCATCTATGCTGTAAGGCATGGAAATGAGCTTGTAGCCGTATTGGGCGGCAAGTTCCGGGGTGAAATCGGTGTCGGTGTCGGTGTAAAGCTTTAGCATATGAGTAACAAATAATCGTAAACAGGTTGGTCTCCGCCTATGAGTATGACCTCGGTGGCGGGGTATTTCTTTTCAAATTCAGCCTTCAGGGATTCGGCCTCATCTTCCGGGGCATCAGCTCCACGGAAAATTATGAATATGTCGGAGCTGCCGGCATCAAGTTTTTCGGCAAGGGCCTTGAGGGCATCTGGGCGGGAAGGGGAGCCCGTGAGGATTTCTTTCCCGCTGAATCCCACGAAGTCTCCGGTGCGCGCGATTTCAGTGTCACGGATGGCCTTGGAAACCGCGCCGGTGGTTACGGCTGCGGCGGCCTCTTCAAGGGCGGGGACAAGCTCTTCCGCGGGGAGTTCGGCATCAAGGTTGGCAAGGGCATAATAGCCCTCAGGGATGGTTTTGGTGGGGATTACCACCACCTTTGACTTCCCATACATGGCCGAAGCCTGGCCCGCCGTAAGGATAATGTTGGAGTTGTTGGGGAACACCAGGATGGTTTCGGCATTGACGCTGTCAAATGCCTCCAGGAAGCGTTCTACGGAGGGGTTCATGGTCTGGCCGCCCTCAATTACGGCATCGGCCCCCATTTCACGGAAACTCTCCGTGAGGCCTTTGCCGGCGGCTACCGCCACAATCCCAAGGGCTTTGCGGGAGCGCTTGAAACGCTCTTCCATATGGTTCTCGTGGTGCTGCAGGGTCATGTTCTCCACCTTTATGGTAAGGAACTCGCCCCATTCCCGGCACTTAGAGAGTATGGCTCCGGGGTCCTTGGTATGGACGTGGACTTTCACTATGCTTCCGTCACGGAAAAACACCAGGGAATCGCCTTGTGAGGCAAGCCAGTCATGGATTACGGACTCGTCAAAAGTATCAAGGTCCACCTTGGAGCGCTGGAGTCTCAGGAGAAACTCCGTGCAGTAGCCGAACTCCAGGACACTGTCTTCCGTAAAGGCCGAAATGTCTATGGATGCCCGGTCATGGCCGGGCATGACAGACGCAGCGCCCGCGGGGGTGTCATCCCCGACTACGATCGGGGATCTTCCATAAAGCGCATCCCTCATGCCTTCTCCGATGCAAAGGAGCCCGGCGCCGCCGCTGTCAACCACGCCGGCCTTCTTCAGGACATCCAGAAGCTCCGGGGTATGCTGCAGGCTAAGGTCCATTGCAGCAATCCAAAGGTCCATGAATTCCTCTATGGATGATGCCCCGCAGGCGGCATCCACGCCCTCCCTGAGAACAGTGAGGATTGTGCCTTCAACCGGCTGGGATACAGCGGTATAGGCTTCTTTTACGCCGGAGCGCATGGCCTTGGCGAACTCTGTTACATCGGCCTTTTCAAGGCCTTTGAAGCCTTTGGCGATGCCTGCAAAGATGCGGGAAAGGATTACGCCTGAGTTCCCGCGGGCGCCAAGGAGCATGCCGGAGGAAACGGAATCGGCCATCTGGGTGAGGGTGGCTCCGGATGCCCTGGAACCGGCCTCGATGGTCATGAGCATGTTGTCACCGGTATCGCCGTCAGGGATAGGGAAGACATTTAGGTCGTTGATGCTCTGGCGGTTTTCGGCAAGGCGGGCTGCCCCGCCGCGTATAAGGTTAAGGTATGAGTCTGCGTCAAGAAACTGTGTCATCACTTTTCAGGGATTCTGAAACTGCGCCTGAGGGCCGGCACCTTGCAAAGGATGCGGAAGAACCAGGGCTGCAGCGAATATGTTATAAGGATGGTGGAAGCCATGCCTATGAGGGTAATCACGCCAATGGACTTGAGTGAAGGGTGGGTTGCGAAAATGAGGGAACTCACCACAATCACAAGCACGGCGGCGCTATAGAAAATGGCAACCTTGTGGTATTCCAGCATGTCCCTTCGGCCCGTACGGGCTTCCCTGAGGAGCCCCTCCATCACAAAGATGCTGTAGTCTACGCCAATGCCGTAGATAAAGGTTGCAATAACTATGTTGATAAGGTTGAATTCCAGGCCGAAAATGGACATGAAGCCCTGCATCACGAACCAGCTTATGAACATGGGGAAGAATGCGATAAGCGCAATGAGGATGTTCCTGAAGCTGATAAGGAGGACAATGAGCACAAACAGGGAGGAAATCCAGACGGTGGTGTTGAAGTCGTCGTGGACAATCTCCACCATGTCGCGGCAGTAGAAGAAGGGCTCCAGCACAATGACATTGGGGCATTTTGCAAGGGTTCCCCATACAACGTCGCGAACGGGCTCCGGATAGGCTACGTCCGTGAACACAAGGTATCGGCCGCTAGCCTGGCGCTCTATGTAGTTGCTCATGAGACCGGCGGGGATGATGCCGGATTCGTAGAGATTGCCGGGCTCATAGGAGGCGTCAAGGAGGGAAGTGAAGGTGTCGAACATGTCTGCGGGCAGACCGTGTTCACGCCCGGATTCCCTGAGGTCCCGTTTGAGGCGCGCAACCTTTCCCTTGGTCCAGAAAGCGTTCCAGGCCTTTATGCGCTCCTCCTGGTCAGAGGTGGAGTGGAAGATTAGGCCGGTCATGTTGGACCATGACTTTGCAATGCCCGCTTCCTTCAGGGAATCCAGGGTGCGGTACATGCCCTTGTTGTATTCCAGGGCGTCATCAAGGTTATCGGCATAGGCCGCAAAATACTGGTGGGAGTAGCCGTCTGCGTTTTTCTCGTTGTAGAGGTTCTGGCTTTCCGTGAGGGCGGGGTCGTCGTAGTCAAGGTTCCGGAGGTCCGAGTCAAATTTCACGCGCGGGCTCAGGATTACGCCAACAATAATGACCGCTATGAGCGAGCCGATAATCCATTTGTTGGAGTCCCAGGGGAGGTTGTTGATCTTGTCCACAAGGGGGAAACCCTTCACGCGGTGGAAGCGGATTTGGCTGGCGCTCATGAAATGAGGCAGGAAAATAAGGGCGAAAAGCGTACTTCCAATGAGTGAGAAGGTTGCAAACAGGCCGAAGTCTCTCAGGAGATCGCTTTCCGTGAAAAGCAGGCCCATGAATGCGCCGATGGTGGTGAGCATTCCAAGGAAAACGGGCGTAGACTCTTCCCTTAGCATGGTTTCTACATCTCCCACATAGTAGAAATGTATTAGTATATGCAGGCAGTAGCTGATTGCAACTCCTAGAATGATTACGCCGAATCCAAGGGCCATGAGGGAAACGTAACCCTTTATCCAGTAGATGCATGCCAGGGAGAACAGCACGCCGTAAACTACCGGCACCACCTGCTGCCACACAAACCTGAACGAGTGGAAGCTAAGGATCATCATTATTAGAATCACCAGGAGCGACAGGCCAACCGTCCACACAAGGTCGTGTTTGATGGTGTTGGCATTGGAGAAACTGGCCTGAGGGTTGCCGTGGATAAGGATACGGACATCGGGGTTTGCAGCGCAATACTCCTTTGCGGCCTTTGTGAGAAGGTTGTTGAACTTTGTGGCAACTCCGGAATTGGTGTAGCCGAAAGAAGGGGAGAGGAAGGCCAGCGCTACGGTTTTGTCCGGGCAGAAAAG
The DNA here is from genome assembly GCA_017478685.1 of Bacteroidales bacterium. The sequence goes on from JAFVDC010000188.1 coordinate 10,738, forward strand.
ATGGCCGTCCTCAATTGCGAAGCCGCCCATGGCGGAATCTTCACCGGAAAGCCCGGGGAGCACTATATCCCTCAGGGACAGGGGGTCCAGGGCCACCAGCTGGGAAATCTCTCCGGTTTCGTCCTGCATCACAAGTTCATAGTTCACGGCCATTATGGAGTCTATCCTTTCCCTTGAAAGGGCCTCGTCTATGGCCGGATACCACTGAGGGTCCACCAAAGTGGGAAGGTGAGATATGCCGAAATCCATGGCGGCAAACGCCATGTCGGATTCCAGGGTGCACAGGAGGTTGTTTATGAAATGAGTGGAGCTGTCCCTTTCCTGAATGATGCCACAGTACTCTTCCATGCACTCTCCAAGGCGCATGGGGTCCACGGGCTCCTCCGGGTTTGCAGAGGTGAGCTGGATGAACACCTTGTCCTTGAGGCTCATGTCCGTGAAGGCCATCTCGTTGGAGGTGGCCGAATGGGGCAGAAGTTTTATGATGTCTTCCTCGAAGCGTAGTTTAAGGCCGAAAAAGGCGAAAACAAGCGCCGAGGCGATCATCAGCACATACATAAGGGCCTTGCGGCCTTTGAAAAAGTGGTAAATTGGGAGAAAAATCCTGTGCATCTGGAAGGGGGGAGTTATCAGAGTTTGTCCATGGCGTCAAAGAGCCTCTGGCGTACCTCTTCTATGGAACCGGTGCCATCTATCTCAAAGTATTTCCCGGATTTGCGGTAATAATCAATGAGGGGTTCGGTCTTGGAATGATATGTCTGAATGCGGTTGCTTACGATTTCGTCTTTGGCGTCATCTGCGCGGCCTTCAATGAGGGCCCTGTGGGCTATGCGCTCATGGATGAGGGAATCCGGAATCATGATGGAAATGCAGCCTGAAACGGCCTCGGAGGTCTTTGCGAGCATTCCGTCAAGGGCCCGGGCCTGCGCAATTGTGCGGGGAAAGCCGTCCAGAAGGAAGCCGTCCACGCCCTTTGTTTCACGGAATTTTGATTCTATCATGCCTTCCACAACGGAGTCCGGGACAAGGTTGCCGGCCTCGATGAGACTTTTTGCCTCAAGGCCAAGGGGAGTGCCTGCCGCAATTTCGGCGCGGAGAATTTCTCCGGTTGAAAGATGACAGAGATTGTAGCGCTCCACCATTGCGCCTGCCTGCGTGCCCTTTCCTGCGCCGGGAGGGCCGAAGAGAACAAAGTATTTCATATCTTACTATTGGTCAAGTACATAGATGTCTTTAATATTACGGCCAAGCTCATTGTAATCCAGGCCGAAACCAACTATGAAGCGGTTGGGGATTTCCATGGCAACGTAATCCAGCTTCACGTCCTTCTTGTACACTTCCGGCTTAAGGAGAAGGGTGGAGATGACGGTTTTGCCTACTCCAAGGCCCTCCAGCAGCTGTTTCATGGCTACAATTGTGTTGCCGGTATCCACAATGTCCTCCACCACAATCACGGTGCGGCCGCCAAGGTCCCCGATTCCGGCGGGGAGTTCGGCCTTTACGTTTCCGGTAGAATGGGTGCCTTCATAGGAGCTCAGCTTCATGGCCTTGAATTCCACGGGGAAGGTGAGGCGCTTGAGAAGCTCTGCGGCGTAGATTACGGCACCGTTAAGGGTGCACAGCATCACAGGGGGATTGGCGTCTGTGGAAGAGGAGAAATCCGC
>JAFVDC010000189.1 GCA_017478685.1 Bacteroidales bacterium
GCAACCGGAAAAACCAAGCTCCTGGACGTGCCTACCCGCATGGTGGACCATGCGATGACTGTAATGGGCCCGGGGCTTCGGCACTGGGTTCCCGGCCATGAGGAAATAGAACTTGCCCTGGTGAAGCTTTACCGCGAAACCGGCAATAAGAAATATCTGGATTTTGCCGATTGGCTCCTTGACCAGCGCGGCCATGGTTACGGCGTATATGGAGACCCCCTTGAGCCCGTGGACGACGGCACCCGCCTCTATTACCAGGACAACGTTCCGGTGAGGGAGATTACGGATATCGACGGTCATGCCGTCCGAGCCATGTACCTGTACTGTGGAATGGCCGATGTGGCCTCCTTCACCGGGGACAAGGGCTATATGGAGGCTCTGGACCGTGTCTGGGACGATGTGGTGCTCCGGAACATGTACGTGACGGGTGGCATCGGCTCTTCATACGCCAACGAAGGCTTCACCGAAGACTATGACCTTCCCAACCTGGAAGCTTATTGCGAAACCTGTGCATCTATCGGCATGATTCTCTGGAACTCCCGCATGAACCGCCTCACCGGGGATGTCCGTTATGCCGACGTAATGGAGCGCACCCTCTACAACGCCGCCCTTGCCGGAATGTCCCTTTCCGGAGACCGTTTCTTCTATGTGAATCCCCTGGAATCCAAAGGTACCCATCACAGGAAAGCCTGGTTCGGATGCGCCTGCTGTCCCAGCAACGTGTGCCGATTCCTCCCTTCGGTTGGCGGCTACATCTACTCTGTTGAGGGGAAAAACGTGTATGCCAATCTTTATATAGGCGGCACTGCAACATTCAATGTGGATGGAAAGCCTGTCACGCTCAAGCAGGAAACCGACTATCCCTGGGACGGCACCGTATGCATGACCGTAGCGTCTGATTCCCGCGCCAGGATTATGCTGCGCATCCCCGGCTGGTGCACCAGCTGGAGCCTGGATGTGAATGGGAAGCAGGTGTCGTCTTCGGAAACCGGAGCTTCGGCCTATGTTGAGGCCGGCAGCAAGTGGAAAGCCGGCGACAGGATAACCCTCCGCATGGACATGCCGGTAAGGCTTGAGGCCGCCGACCCCGCCGTCAAGGCCGATGTCGGGAAGCGCACAGTATGCCGCGGTCCTCTTGTATACTGCATGGAAGAGGTGGACAACCCCGGTGTCTATGATACGGCCCTCCTGTCCGATGCCACCAGCTTCAAGGAGACGTGGGAGCCGGACCTTCTTGGCGGCGTTACCACAATCCGCACCGCCGACGGCGCCGTATTCGTACCCTACTATGCTTGGGACAACCGTGAGCCCGGCAGGATGAAGGTATGGGTGGACTTCAAATAAAACTGTGCCTATGAAAAAGCTTCTTTTGGTGGCTCTCGGAGCCGTTTTGCTGGCCGGATGCGCCGCCGATAAGGATGTTCGGGAAGCCCGCGCCCTGGCCGAAAGGGTGCTGGACGGGAACGGTGTCAAGTTCCTGGAATTCCGTAAGGCACCGGCCGATACAGATTTCTATCGCATTGAGTCCGATGGCGGAAAAACCGTCATCACCGGCAACAATGCCAATTCAATGGCTGCCGGCCTTGGGTACTACCTCCGCAATTACTGCAACATTAGCATAGGCTGGATGGATAAGGGCAGGGCAAGCCTGGAAGCCCCGCTCCCGAAGGTTGAGGAGGCGGTAGAGTCTTCGGCCCTTGTCCCCAACCGTTTTTTCCTAAATTACTGCACCTTCGGCTACACCCTCCCTTGGTGGAAGTGGGCCGATTGGGAGCGGCTTATTGACTGGATGGCCCTGAACGGGGTGAACCTGCCCCTTGCCATCACCGGCCAGGAGTCTGTCTGGTATGAGGTCTGGCGGGAAATGGGCCTTTCCGACAATCAAATCCGCGGCTTCTTCTCCGGGCCGGCGCACCTTCCCTGGCACAGGATGATCAATATCGACGGCTGGCAGGGACCGCTGCCTCATTCCTGGCTGGCGGGTCAGAAAGAACTCCAGAAAAAGATTCTTTCCCGTGAACGGGCCCTCAATATGAAGCCTGTGCTGCCTGCATTCAGCGGCCATGTTCCACCGGCGCTCCGGGAAGTTTATCCCGATGCCGACATTATGCAGATTGAGCCTTGGGCGGGCTTTTCCAAGGAACATACGCCTTATTGCCTAAATCCAACCGACAGTCTTTTTCCTGTTATTCAGAAAAAATTTATTGAAAAACAGAAGAAGATGTACGGAACAGATCATATCTATGGCATAGACCTTTTCAATGAGATCCAGCCTCGGAGCTGGGACAATGAATGGCTGGCCCAGGCCGGCTCCGGTGTTTACGCCTCCCTGGAGGCTGCAGATCCGGAGGCTGTATGGCTCCAGATGACCTGGCTGTTCTGGTATCAGGGCAGGGACTGGACTAAGGAGAGAATTAAGGCCTACATTACATCATACCCTGCCTCCAGACAGCTCCTGCTGGATTATTTCTGTGAATCCAGCGAAATCTGGAGAAGGACCGACAGTTACTTTGGAGTCCCTTTCATCTGGTGCTATCTTGGCAACTTCGGCGGAAATACAACGCTTACCGGAAACATCCCGGATGTAGACAGGCGTATTAATGAGGCTTTTGCCAATGCCGGCCCCTCAATGCAGGGAATCGGATGCACCCTGGAGGCTCTTGACTGCAATCCCTATGTGTTTGAATTTGTCCTTGGAAAAGCCTGGGAGCACTCCGCCAACCCCGAATCCTATGCCAGGCTCCTTGCCGACTGCCGTACAGGCAAAGCCGACGAAAACGCCCGGAAAGCCTGGAAAATCCTGGTTGAAGATGTATACGGTAAAACCGTTCCCTCAGGGTTCAGCTGCACGGTACATGAGAAGCCGTCGCTTGGGATGAACATGACATGGCTGCATCCAAGGTACGACGATGCCGCCCTGGAGCGGGCTCTGGAGCTACTCCGGAAAGCCGGCGGCTCCGGGGAAGCCTATGAATTTGACCTTGCCAACCTTGAAAGGCAGGTGCTTGCAAATAAATCGGCCATGATTTATGAAGACTTCATGGAGGCGTATAACGGTTCTGACATAGATGGCATGAAAGACTCTGCCGGAGAATTCCTCTCCCTCATAGACAAGATGGAGGAAGCCGTCTCCGGGCAGCCATATTTCTCGCTGGATAAATGGATTGCCGATGCCCGCTCCTGGGCCGACACCCCCGAGGAAGCCGATTACTACGAGGAAAACGCCCGCTGCATCCTCTCCACATGGGGAGACTTCCGCTCCGGGCTCACAGACTATGCCTGCCGGTCCTTTAGCGGCATGCTCTCTACTTATTACAAACCTCGCTGGGAGAAGTTCTTCTCAGAAGTCATTTCTTCGGCCGAAAACGGGAAACCCTTTGACAATGAGGCCTTCCAGTCCTGGTGCTGCTCCTTCGAATTCGATTGGTGGCACGCGAAATAACCGCAAAACAAAAACGCCAACCACAAGGGCTGGCGTTTTGTTTTGGAGCGGAAAACGAGACTCGAACTCGCGACCCCGACCTTGGCAAGGTCGTGCTCTACCAACTGAGCTATTTCCGCGTTGGGAATGCAAAGGTAATGCTTTTTTTTGAAAGAGCAAACTTTTCTTCGATTTTTTTTCAATCTTTACTGAGGCGGGATAAAGTGAGAAAAAATTGACTATATTTGTAAGGCTAGAACTCAAACACTTAAAAAATCTTTTATATGAAAAAAGTAATCTCCATTCTCCTTTGCGGCATCATGGTACTGAGCTGCGGCATGTCAAATCTTGGCAAGGGCTCCCTCATCGGTTCCGGTGCAGGTGCTGCTCTTGGTGCAGGTATCGGTTATCTGATTGGCCGTGACGGTCAGGGTGCAGCCATCGGCGCAGCCATCGGTACCGCAGTTGGTGCCGGTTCTGGTGCTCTTATCGGCAACGCTATGGACAAGAAGGCCAAGGAGCTCGCAGAGCTTGCAAACGCCCAGGTGGAAACCGTAGAGGACGTCAACGGTCTCAAGGCCATCAAGGTCACCTTCGACAACGGTATCCTCTTCGACTTCAACAAGTCTTCCCTCAAGGCCGAAGCCAAGAAAGAGCTTGACAAGTTCACCGCCGACATGGCCGACATGCCTCTTGCCAACATCAACGTTTACGGTCACACCGACAACGTAGGCTCCGAGGCCGCCAACCAGAAGGTTTCCAACCAGCGCGCAGACGCAGTTGCCTCCTACCTCCAGAAGAAGGGTATCGCCAAGGAGCGCATCACCTCCGAAGGCCTTTCCTTCAACTTCCCCGTTGCAGACAATGATACCGAGGCCGGCCGTGCACAGAACCGCCGTGTAGAGATCTACATCAGCGCCTCCGAGGAAATGGTGAAAGAAGCCGAAGCCGCCGCTGCCAAATAGCATTGAGCCCTGCCGGCTAAAACGCTGAACATCAGCGCTTTGAATAATTACGGGTGCACCTGCAGGTGCACCCGTAATTGCGTAACGGCTTAACTGACAGGAGGTTGCCGGCCAGGCTGTTCCGGCGCGCGAGGATTACCGTTTGTCCGGGATTTTCTACAAATAAGCGCTTCCGGAAGATAACATTGACAAAAAACGATTAACTTTGTTTGATTAAACACATAAATTATGAGTACACTGCACGTTATTGACCATCCCATGATTCAGCATAAGCTCACCATTATGCGAATGAAGGAAACCGGTTCCAAGGATTTCCGTGAACTTCTCAAGGAAATTGCCCTTCTGATGGGTTATGAGGTTACCCGGGATCTTCCCCTGGAGGAAATTCCCATTGAGACCCCCATCTGCAAGATGACTGCAAAGAGGATTGGTGGCCGAAAACTTGCCATCGTCCCCATCCTCAGGGCCGGCCTCGGCATGGTGGACGGTCTCCAGACCCTGGTTCCGGTTGCAAAGGTTGGTCATATCGGCCTGTACCGCAATGAGGAAACCCACCAGCCTGTGGTGTACTATTGCAAGCTTCCGGAAGATATCCAGGACCGCCTGGTCATTGTGACAGACCCTATGCTGGCCACCGGCGGCAGCGCCTGCGACGCCATTGCAATGCTCAAGGAGCGCGGCTGCTGCAATATCCGCCTCATGTGCCTTGTGGGCGCCCCCGAGGGCATCGAGAGGGTTCAGAAGGAGCATCCGGATGTGGATATCTACCTTGCCGCCGTGGACGAAAAACTCAATGAGAACGCCTACATCGTCCCTGGCCTTGGTGACGCCGGAGATAGGATCTTCGGTACGAAGTAGCGCGGGGGGCTGCTGCAGCGCCTAGCGTTCCGGGCGTGTGTTGAGCGTGTGTGAGCGTGGGGGTAAACGTCTGAAAATCAATAGAATACGTAAAAGAGGGTGTCGGTTTCGGGTAGACGTTTTTGTGTAAGTGGCTGATAGTGAGGCGTTTGGCTCCACGGGGATGCCCGGTCGGGGCCGGGCATGACGCAGGGGTCGGGGCCGGGCATGACGCCCGGGCCGCTATCCGGCCTCGCCGGAGAGTTGGCGCTTGATGAGCTCGCGCTTTAGCTCCGGGCCGTAGGCGTAGGCGCCAACGTCAATGCTGTCAAGAAGATACAGGTCCCGGCCCTTGAACAGGGTGCCTTCTGCGGCAGAGCGGATGTCACGGGCCTTGTCCATGGACTCCTTGGGTATGACCAGGTGGCAGGGAATCACAAACGCCACGGGGTTGTATGCCACCACATGTGCAACAGGGCGCACTCCCTGAGGGGTTCCGGCAAGCGCGGCGATCTCTGAATAACTGTAGAGTTTGCGGGGGAGGTCGTAGAGGGTTTTCCAAACCTTCAGTTGGAACGGGGTGCCGAAAAGCATGAGGTCGTCCCAGGTAAGGTATTTGGAAAACTCCATGAGTTCTTCCGTGGAGATTTTGCGTGTGCCTACGCTGCCAACTTCTTCAGGCGGCAGCAGTGCAACCTGTTCCCCAATGTGGGCCAGGTGACGGTAGTCCGTGGCAATGGATGCCACCTTCCCGTCAATCTCAGTAACAATCCATTGTGTGCTCATATACTAAAAATTTCAAAATCGGCCTTCAAGGGCGGCAACGGCGGCCTCAATCTTGTCTGTCTGGGCATGGAGCCACTCGGAAGACAATCCTTCGGCCGGCATGGTGTCTATGTGAAAAGGCTCTCCAATTGCAAGGCGGTAGCGGCCGGGGAAGTTCCAGAACTGGTTGTAAACGGGGATGAGCTGGGCCCCGCTATGGGCGGCAAGCACCGCCGCGCCAACGTGGAACGGAAGCATCCCCACTCCGGTTTTGTTGCGTTTGCCTTCCGGGTAAATGATTATGCTCTCGCCTTTTGAGAGTGCGGCCATGGAGTCTTCCAGCCACTGCTGCGACTTTGTCTTGCGGTCTATCGGAATGCACTGGGCATGGGTGAAGAAGAACTTTGTAAATCTGTTCTTGTCCACATAGTCCGTTGCCGCCAGAGGGCGCAGCATGTTGTGGTAGTACTCCACCATGAGGATTACGGGGTCCATGAGGCCCACGTGCCGCCCCACAAAGATTGTTGGAGCGGTGAGCTCCGGCTTGGGGCCGTACACCTTCGGCCTTTGGACACACTTTACCATGGCCTTTGAGAATACCCTCAGGGCCCTTTCACCAAGGCTTAGGTGCGCTTCCCTGACAGTTCCGCTCATGCCACAATTATGTTAATCTGTTCTCCGGTAAGCTCCATGTCAAGAGGGAGAGTGCCGGGGATTTCGCCGTCAATCTCCACAATGTCGGCCACCTTTCCAAGGGGCTTTACGGTCATTTTCTTGAACTTGCGGGTAATCATGCCGGGCTGCACGGCAAGGTCTCCGGACACGCAGTGAAGCATGAGCATGAGGCCCTTGATGTGGTTGTAGCCGGGCATGAGGGTAATGTCAAGGAGGCCGTCGTCCCACTTGGTGTCCTGGGCGGTCTGGATGAGCCCGCCGCCGCGGTAGGTGCCGTTCCCGAGGGTTGCGGTGAAGAGTTTTCCCTTGTATGCAACCTCTCCGTCCAGGGTGATTTCCACCTGGTGACGCTTGCGTGCAAGGGTGGAATAAGGGGCCACCATGGTATAGAGGAAGCCGCCTTTCCGGCCTTTCTCCTTGAGGGCGTTGGTGTTTGCGCAAATGGCTGCGTCTACGCCAATTCCGCCAATGTTCGCCATGGCAAAGACGCCCTGCGGCATGGTCATGCGCACAATGTCCTCCTTGCCGGTCTTGCCTGCAATGATGGCATCGGCCGCCTTTTCAACGTCTTCCGGAATTCCGGCCGAACGGATCCAGTCGTTGCCCGTGCCGTAAGGGAGCACCGCAAAAGTGAAATCGGCCATGGAGGCATTTCCGGATTCGGCATATCTCAGAAGGCCGGTGAGGACCTCGTGGACGGTGCCGTCTCCGCCGGCGGCGATGAATTTTCGGAAGCCCTTTGCGGCGGCCTCCTGCGCCAGCTGGATTGCGTGTGCCTTGTGCATGGTGGCCGAAACTTCCACCTCCAGGCCCGCGGCTTGAAGTTTTTTAACTGATTTGCTCCAGGCGTTCCCGGTAGTTGCCGATGCGCTCACCGGATTGCCGATCATCATCCATTTGTCCATAGGTATCAGGTTTTAGTCAATGTTATAATGTCTATGTGAGGGTATCCTCCAAGCCTGAAGGCGAAGGCGCTTCCAAGGCCGAAGGTTACGTAAAGCTTCCGTTTTCCTTCCTCATAAAGGCCGCCGGATTCGTGCAGCTTCCAGTGGCTTACCTCCAGGCCCGTGAGCTTGTACTTGAGCCCGTGGGTGTGGCCGGAAAGGGTGAGGTCTATGTCCGTTTGCGGGAGAACTTCCATCCTCCAGTGCGAAGGGTCGTGGCTCATGAGTATCTTGAAGGCATCCTTCGGCACGCCTTCCATGGCTTTTCCAAGATTCCCGCCCACCTTCCGGAAATACGGATTGGTGGAAACGTTGTCTACGCCGATAAGGCTTACTCCCGGCCGAAGTTCCAGGCTTTCATTGCGGAGTATCCTCCAGCCAAGGGCCTTTTCGAATTCCAACAGGCGGGCCATGTCTGCAAGGCGGCCCTTCTCATTGGAGTCGTTGGGGCCGTGAAGAAGGAAGTCGTGGTTGCCAAGGACGGCA
>JAFVDC010000190.1 GCA_017478685.1 Bacteroidales bacterium
ATTTTCATTCCCCTTGCCCACAGGCTTGGCCTATACTCCATAAAGAGCGAACTTGAGAACATCTGGCTGCGCTACAAGGAACCCGATGCATATGAGGAGATAAAGCAGCGCATCGACAAACGCGTAGAGGAAAAAGGCAGCGAAATGACGGCTTTTGTGGAGCCCATAGAGAAGGCCCTCACCGCTGCCGGATTCAACTTCACCATAAAGAAAAGAATCAAGACACCATATTCCGTATGGCGCAAGATGGAGGAAAAACATGTTCCTTTTGAGGAAGTCTACGACCTCTACGCCATCAGGATAATCTTTGATCCCACGGAGAATACAAAAGAGACAGAAAGAGACCAGTGCTACCACATATTCTCCACAATCACAGGCATTTACCGTTACATGCCGGAGCGCCTCAGGGACTGGGTGCGTCACCCCAAGACCAACGGCTACGAGGCCCTTCACTGCACCCTCCTCAGCAATTCCGGCGTATGGGTGGAGGTCCAGATCCGCACCCGCCGCATGGACGATATCGCCGAAAAAGGCATCGCCGCCCACTGGATGTACAAGCGCAACGGATTTGTGGGAGAAGGCGACAACGAAATGGATTCCTGGCTCTCCCGCATCAAGGAAATCCTGGTGAGCCCGGATGTCAACGCCCTTGAACTCCTTGACATTATCCACAACGACCTCACTTCGGCCGAAATCTATGTTTTCACGCCCCGCGGAGAGCAGCGCACCATCCAGAAAGGCGCCACCGTACTGGACTTTGCGTACCTTATCCATACGGAAATCGGCAACAAGGCCATTGCTGCAAAGGTGAACCAGAAACTGGTAACCCTGAGCCATGTAATAAAAACCGGCGACAAGATTGAGATTATCACCGCCGAAGACGCCAAGCCCCAGCCCGAATGGCTGAAGTTCCTCATCACCCACAGGGCCCGTACGCTGGTCCAGGATTACTTCAAGACCCAGAGGCGCCAGGTGTCGGAATCCGGCCGAAGCATCCTCGAAGACCGCGTCCGTGAACTTGGATTCACCCTCGACGAAACCATCCTCCAGCGCATTGAGGTGGCATATAACACAGATTCCAGGGACCAGCTCTTCTATAATATCGGCCTTGGAAACCAAAGCCTCGACAACCTTGAAGAAGTGCTCAAGAAGTCTTCCGGCACCAGGCTGTCTTGGCTCAGGAGGGTCCTTCACCTTGAGACAAAACCTGAGGTCAAGGCCGAAACCATCATCATCGGCTCCCCCGACCCTGATTCCCCCCGCTTTTCCATCGCAACCTGCTGCAACCCCATCCCCGGAGACCCCGTCATCGGCTTCAAGGCCCCGGACGGCGTTGTTTCCGTGCATAAGAAGAGCTGCCGCGTGGCAGAGCGCATTGCGGCGTCCCACGGAGACTGGGTGGTGGTTCCCAAGTGGCTGGACCAGGCCGAAGACCGCTCTTTCCTGGTGAGGATCTCCCTGAAGGGAATAGACCGCATGGGCCTTCTCAACGAGATTTCCCGCTATGTGTCCCTTGTCATGGGCGTGAACATGCGAAAACTCTCCCTCCAGGCCGAAGGCGGCATCTTCGAAGGCTTCATAGACCTTTATGTCTCCACCAGGGAAACCCTTGAAGAGATGATGAAGAACCTCCAGGCCATAGATGGCATAGAAAATGTGACTAGAACGGAAATATGAATCTGAAAAAGTTCATACCGCTTGTGCCCGCGGCTTTCATCCTTGGAAGCCTTATGTTCCCGTGGGGCTGTGCAAACACCACTACGCCCCCTTCCGGCGGGGACAAAGACACCATTCCTCCCGTAATGGCCAAGATTTCTCCCCTGCCAGGCACCGTGAACGTGAATCCTCACAAGACCAAGATTGTATTCACGTTCAACGAATACGTGAAAATAAAGGACGCCAACGGCATATACCTCTCTCCCCCGCTTGAGAAAAAGCCCAAGGCTGCAATCAGGGGAAAATCCGTGGTGGTGAGTTTCGAATCCGACCTTGACACCAACACCACCTATACCCTGGACCTAACAGGAGCCATTGCAGACAACAACGAGGGCAACATGTTCCCCGGATATACGCTTGTGTTCTCCACGGGCCCCAAGATAGATTCCATGTGCCTTACCGGGCTTGTGCAGGATTTCCAGACCCTGAAGCCCCTCAAGGCCACTACGGTTATGCTGTACAAGGACCACTCGGATTCGGCCGTGTTCCTCAAGCGCCCCTTTGCAGCCGCCAAAACCGACGACTGGGGCTTTTTCAGCATCCGCAATATCCAGGATACCGTATACCGCGTGTATGCCATCAAAGACGAGAACAACAATAACAAATACGACCCCGAATCCGAGCGCATAGCCTTCCTGGACACCCTTTTCAGGCCCAGGACGGTTTACAACGACTCCATCTATGAACTCAAGAAGTTCGAGATGAAGGATACCGCCCTGTGCCTTGCTCGTAAAACCGACATTGAGCTCAACATGTTCCGTGAAAAGCCGTCCAAGCAGCTCATAGTGAAGAAAGAAAGGGTTGGCGTACGTACCGCCTACCTCACCTTCATGGCCCCGGACGCCGTAATCCACGACATGAGGATCAAGGGCCTGCCCCGTGAGAAACTCATCTCCCAGTTCAACCCCCAGAGAGACTCCCTGGAGCTGTGGGTGAACGACCAACGCAAGATGCCGGACACCCTTCAGCTTGTGATAAAATACGACAAGACGGACACTACCGGCGCGCTTGTTCCCACGGAAGAGACCGTGAGGCTGGCCCTTGACAAGAAGGTAAGGGCCGAACTCATGAAAAAGGCAAACGATATCCGGAGCCGGAAACACGAGGACACCCTTGCCGTAATGAAAACTACGGCCGATGGCGCCACAGCGGAGCAGTACGGATACCAGATTGAGTTCCAGTATCCTCTCATTGAGGAGGCATGGGACTCGCTTACCCTCCGTAGCGTCAATCCCCGCCAGCAGGAGGAGATGATGCAGTATGTGCTGGAGCGGGATTCAACCAACCTCAGGAAGTTCTCCGTGAAGCCAGCAACGCCCTTCCAGCCGGGCTTTGACTACTTCCTCAAGATCCCCCACAGGAAGTTCAGAGACATTAACGGCTACTACAACGACTCCACGGAACTGAAGGTGACCCTTCCCAAGGACGACAAACTCTCCAGCATTACCCTGGAGGTGGCCGGGGTGCACAACAAGTATATCGTGGACCTTCTTAATGAAAAACGCGACAAGGTCCTGAGGAGTTTCATCATCAACGCAGATGGTCCCCTTGTGTTCCCCTACCTCAAGGCCGGGAAATACTGCATAAGGATTACGGAAGACATAAACCGCAACAACATTGTGGATACCGGCAACCTCCTGGAGCACCGGCAGCCGGAGAAAGTGAGGTTCTTCAAAGTGGAAGACCAGTTCCTTATTTCCGTGCTTGAAAGAAGCGAGATGGTATGGACCCTTGATTTGGAGGAGATGTTCAAATGATGGCGGGAAGAAAGTTCATACTCACCCTTATAATGCTTTTTGCCGTTATTTCGGCAAAGGCTCAAGTAGACCTTGAGGCCGAATTCTTCTCCCTTCCGGAGAACGTAACCCCGGAGTATCTGGACAGCGTCACCGTCCAGAAAATGTCCCCCAACGACTACTGGGCGGCAGGCGTATTCGGCGGCGTCACCTTGAACTACGGAATGTTCAACCCCACAAGGTACACCCGCTGGATGGCCCAGTATCCGGCCTACGGTTTTTCCGTAATCCGGCATTTCACCATGTTCAACACTTTCCCCAACATGGCGCTGGAGTTCGGCGCCCAGATGGGGCATGAGGGATACGAGTTCAAGATTAACAAGGAAACGGGCCTCAGGACCAATGTGGAGCCGCTTACTGGTGCTTACAAGGTTTACATGAGGGTACCGGAGGTATTTTTCCTCACCCATTTCCACGCAGACCTTGGAGACCATTTCAAACTTATGGCCAAGGTTGGCATCTATGGAGGATATCGCATTGACATAAAGCGCGACATAGATGAAAGGTATGCCGCCTATGAGTCCTACATGGCCACCCAGTACAAGTTCATGGACTACGACCGCAGGCCGTCGTACGGGGTCAGGGGCGGCGTAGGTGCCGGAATCGTGTTCGACCCCATAGAGATTCACATCATGGTCCAGGGCAAGTGGGGATGGAACTCCTTCTGGAACCCGGACTATGCCCACAAGTACTACTACCGCTTCGGCTATCCGCTGGATGCGGGCCTTACAATTGGCGTTTATTATCAGTTGACGCCTCGTTTCGGCCATACGGGGTCACAGCTCCGCAGGCTGGCAAAAAAGATAGTTGAGGAACAGCAAAATGCAAAGAATACTAAGTACTAAAACCGTTCACGTAGGTGATGTCCTGATTGGCAGCGGCCACCCCATTGTGGTCCAGACAATGTGCAACACGCATACCTCTGACGTTGAGGCTACGGTGGCCCAGTGCCGCCGCCTTGCCGCCGTGGGGGCGCAGCTTATCCGCATTACAGTGCCTTCAATGAAGGATGTCCCCTGCCTTGAGGAAATAAGCCGAAGGCTCCGCTCAGAGGGCATAAACACTCCTCTTGTTGCCGATATCCATTTCTCCCCGGAAATTGCCATGGCGGTTGTTCCCATTGTGGAGAAAATCCGCATCAATCCCGGGAATTTCCATCCGGACCACGCCAAGGCGCGGGAACTGTTCGGGAAATTCATTGAGAAGTGCAAGGAGTACCACAGGGCCATCAGGATCGGCCTGAATCACGGTTCACTGGGAAAATACATAATAGACAAGTACGGAAACACCCCGGAGGCCATGGCCCTTGCCGCCTTTGAGTGGGTCCAGATGTGTGCCGAAGCCGATTTCCACAATGTAGTGGTGTCCCTGAAGGCTTCAAATACCGTTGTGATGGTTGAGGCTTACCGCCGCCTTGCCGCCATGATGCAGGAGTACGGCGTGGTTTATCCCCTCCATGTGGGCGTAACGGAGGCCGGAAACGGCGACAGCGGCCGAATCAAGTCCTGCGTTGCCATCTCCACCCTCCTCTCCGAGGGCATCGGCAACACAATCCGCGTTTCCCTTACGGAAGATCCCGCCAACGAGATACCCGTGGCGCAGTACCTTGCGCACCGGTATTCAGGCGCACCGGCTCCTGTCATTCTGAGCGAACGCGAAGAATCTCTTCTCAAGGCCGCCTGCGACTGGGGCGCTCCCCTTCTGAACCATGAGATTGACGACATTCCCATTGAGGACGAATACCTCAAAGACGAGATAATGCAGGCCTGCAGGCGCCGTTTCTATAAGCCGGAGTACATTGCATGCCCCGGTTGCGGCCGAACCCTCTACGACCTCGAAACCACCTTCAACAAGGTCAAGGAGCGCACTTCCCACTTCAAGAACGTTGTCATAGCCGTCATGGGCTGCATAGTCAACGGTCCCGGAGAGATGGCCGATGCCGACTACGGCTATGTTGGAGAAGGTTTCGGCAAGGTGACCCTTTACCGAAAAAAAGACCCCGTCCTTCGGCATATACCTGAGAACGAGGCTGTGGATAAACTTGTCGAGCTAATTACTTCTGATCTGGAAGGACGGCAAGGATAGACTCTACTGCTTTTACCTTGTCGCCAACCTTTACTTTAACATCGGCTTCCAGCGGCACAAAAAGGTCTATGCGGGAGCCGAATTTTATTACCCCGCATTGGTCTCCCCTGTACTCCATTTTTCCGGGCTCTGAGTAGCAGACTATGCGGCGGGCGAAGGTGCCTGCAATCTGCTTGAAGAAAACCTGACCGTAGCTGTTTTCCATGCAGGAAGAGGAATGCTCGTTGAGCTCCGACGCCTTTTCATGGAAGGCCAGGATATATTTGCCGGGATGGTACTTGTAATAGCTTACCTTGCCGGTTATGGGCCAGAAGTTGCAGTGGACGTCAAAGAAATCCATGTATACGGAAATCTGGATGCAGTCTTTCTTAAGGTATTCTTTTTCAAATACTTTGTCTACAATCACCACCTTTCCGTCCGCTACGGAAGTCACAAGGCGGTCATTGCCTTCCTCCGGGGCCGTGCGGTTGGGAACACGGAAAAACCAGGTGATGAACACCATGAAGATTACCATCATGGCGCAGATGGGAATGCTCACCCACAGTATGGGGATAAAGCGCGCGGCAAGGAAAATAAGCACGGCGCAGATGCACCAGGATGTCAGGATGGTTCCGTAAGAATCATTGTCAATCTTTATCCACTTCATACGAGATTAAATATTAGGAGATAAATATATCCGGCGGGGATGGCAAACAGGGCGCTGTCGAAGCGGTCCATGAGGCCGCCGTGGCCGGGAATGATGTTTCCGGAATCCTTGACGCCTGCGGCACGCTTCCAAAGGGACTCGAAGAGGTCCCCGAAAACGCCCATGACGCTCATTATTGCCGCCACAATAAGGCAGTGCACCATGTGGAAGCTGAAGAGTCCGGTCCAGTTAAGGATGGCTCCGGCAAGCATGGCCGTAAGAAGACCGCCGACAAAGCCAGCCCATGATTTCTTGGGGGAAATGGTGGGGCACAGTTTTGCGGGCCAAATTTTCTGGCCGAATAGCATTCCGAAGCAGTAAGCACCTGTGTCAGAAGCCCATATAATGATGAAGAACGCCACCATCAGAAGGCCGCTGAACTCCCCTGTGCTGTAAACTACAACCCTTGAAAGCGCCACTGGTACCGCTATGTACAGAAGGCCTGCATAGAGGTATCCGGTTTTGAGGAAATCCGTGTGGTCCTTTTGGAAAAGGGACAGGATCATGACAGAACCGGACATGATGAGAAGGGGCATTACCAAACCGCCTTCGGACAGCCATACAAGCGATGCGCCAACAGCTGCAGTGTAGTACTGAAGCATCCTGTAGGAGCCTCCCATGGTCATTTTGTAAAACTCCGTGAGCATTACAAAAGAGATGAAGGCAAACAGGATGGTGTAGAGGACGCTGTTAAAAAGAAGTCCTCCCAGCATTACTGTGAGGAAGAGGACTCCGAATATGGTGCGCTTTACTGTAGTGTTCATTCTTCAGCTGATGGGAACCTGTCGTCTGCCGCAGGTTTTACCTTAGGACCAAGGATTTTTTCAATATCTTCGGCAAAGATAACTTCTTTTTCAAGAAGAAGGGCGCCAAGTTTCATGAAATCTTCCTTGTGGTCGTTTATGAGTTTGAGGGTGCGGTCATGGACATCCTTTACTATGGATTTAACCTCCTTGTCCATGAGTTCGGCCGTCTTTTCCGAGTAAGGCTTTACAAGGTTGTAGCCTTTGGCGCCGGTTGAATCATAGAAGGAAAGGGCGCCCACGGTGTCTGACATGCCGTAATACTGGACCATTGCGTAGGCCATGCCGGTCATGCGCTCGAGGTCGTTGAGAGCGCCTGTGGAAGGCTCTCCGTTGAGGATTTCCTCCGCTACGCGGCCGCCGATGAGCTGACACATGTGGTCCATCATTACGCTGCGGGACCAGTTTTTCCTTTCTTCGGGGAGGCTCCAGGTGAGGCCCAGGGCGTTTCCGCGGGGGATGATGCTGACCTTGAACACGGGGTCTGCGTAAGGGAGGAGCCACCCTACAAGGGCGTGACCGGCCTCATGGTATGCCGTGGTGCGTTTTTCGGCAGGAGTCATTATGGTGTTGGACTTTCTTTCAAGGCCGCCGATAATGCGGTCTACGGCATCCAGAAAGTCCTGTTGCATTACCACGCTGTGTCCCCTTCTGGCAGCGGTGAGGGCGGCCTCGTTGCAGACATTTGCGATGTCGGCGCCGGAGAAACCGGGGGTATGCTTGGCCATGAACTCAACGTTGAAGTCTTCTCCAAGCTTGATGCCCTTCAGGTGCACCTGGAATATCTCTTCACGCTCCTTGAGTTCAGGGAGTTCCACGTGAATCTGGCGGTCGAAGCGGCCGGCGCGCATGAGAGCCTGGTCAAGGATGTCGGAGCGGTTGGTTGCGGCAAGCACGATGACGCCGCTGTTGGTGCCGAAGCCGTCCATTTCCGTGAGGAGCTGGTTGAGGGTGTTCTCTCTTTCGTCGTTGGAGGAGAAGCCTCCGTTTTTGGCCCTTGCGCGGCCCACGGCATCGATTTCATCTATAAAGACTATGCAGGGGGCCTTTTCCTTTGCCTGACGGAACAGATCCCTCACGCGGGAAGCGCCCACGCCTACGAACATCTCCACGAAGTCCGAGCCTGAAATGGAGAAGAAAGGAACGTTGGCCTCCCCTGCCACGGCCTTTGCAAGCAGGGTTTTGCCGGTTCCGGGAGGGCCCACCAGGAGGGCTACCTTAGGGATTTTGCCGCCAAGGGCGGTGTACTTGGAAGGATTCTTGAGGAAATCCACAATCTCCATCACTTCTTCCTTTGCTCCGTAAAGGCCCGCAACGTCCTTGAAAGTGACGTTCACCTGGCCTTTTTCGGTTTCCTTAGCGGTGGACTTGCCGGTGTTGAAGGGGTTGAAACCGCCGCCACCGGGGCCTCCGGGCCCGCCTGCACCGCGGTTCATGCCACGGAACATGAGAACCCAGAACAGGATGAGGATAAGCAGCGGGAACAGCATCTGGAAGATATCCATCCAAATGCGTTCCTGGTTTTTCATCACCACCTTGAACTGGTCTGTTGCCGGAAGTGCCGAATTAAGATCCTGGAACGTGGTTTCAGGGTCGAATTTAGTGGAAACAAGGAAATAGAAGTGGGGCGCGCGCCTTGGAGGCTGCCCGCCGCGGAATTTGTCGGAGTATTTTGCAAGGCGGTCCGGGCGTACTTTCACCTCTCCTTTGTAGTCATTGCGGATGAAGGTGATTTCGGCGATGTCTCCGCTCTCTATCATAGTCTTGACATCGGCCCACTCAATTTTTTCCGGGGCGGCCGTACGCTGGTTGGAAAACAGCATGTAGCCTATTCCCAGAAGGAGTAGGACGTAAAACCATGAGAAATTGAAACTTATAGTTTTCTTTGCCATTTATTTCTGCTCTTTCTTAGTGGGGGTTTTGCGGAGCTTGTACTCCTTGCGGGGAACATCTGACCAGAGCTCCTCCAGGCGGTAGAAGTTGCGGTATTCCTTCAGGAAAATATGGACTACTATGTTTCCGTAATCCTGAATGATCCAGAAAGCGTTGCTCTCTCCCTGGGAACGGAGAAGCCTCAGGCCCTCCTCCTTCATCTTTTCCTCTATGTTGTCTGCGATAGCGCCCACCTGGGTGGTGTTGGAAGCGTCGCATACCACAAAGAAGTCTGTGATTGCGCCGTCAATTGCCCGTAAGTCCAGTGACACTACGTCCTCTCCTTTCTTGTCAAGGATTGCGTCTGCGATAAGCCTTAAGTCGTGGGTAATCATTCTAAATAATTATAGTCTTTTCTTTTGTGACACAAATATAATCAAAAAAGCTGCCATAACAAAGGCAGGTGACAATTTGGCAGTTTGAAGGTAGGCCGATTTTATGTATATTTGTGCTGAAAAAGCCTTAAAAGTGGCATATCAAGGCTTGTAACAAAAATGTTACCATTCATAACAATAATGTTATATTAACTGATAATGAGCGCAAAGACATATATACAGGTGATAGTCCCCCTAAAATTGGACTGGGAGCCCGTATACTATGTCCCGGAGGGTGAAAAACCCGTTGTGGGAGACCGGGTAAGCGTCCTTTTCTCCGGAAAAGAGTACCTTGCGGTTGTCAGCGCAACTGGAGTTACGCCAAGGGAAGGCCTCAAGGAAGATGACATCCTTCCCATCATCGGCACGGATGAATCCCTACCCCGCATCACCGGGCGGGAGCTTGATTTCTGGCGCACCATGGCGCAGTACTATCTTTGCACCGTGGGTGAAGTTTACAACTTGGTTTACACCCTTGTCAATTATAAACCTCCACGGAGATGGACGCCCAAGGACAGGAGCCTTGTCGCAAGCCGGCCCGCTCTCATTGCTTCAGAGGACGCCGCCATCAAAAAGTCCAAAGAGGCGTTCGGCAAAAAGAAAACCGTGCTTCTTTACGGCAGCGGCTCCAGGGTTTCCGTTTTTCTTGCGCTTGCCGAGGAAGCTATTGCACGCGGAGAATCCGTAATGTACCTTGTGCCGGAAATAGCATTTTCCAAGGCCTTGGAAGAGACCGTGCTGTCTGTCTTTCCGGATGCTGCAATATATAATAGCGGCCTCACCCCGGCAAAAAAACGCGACATTGTGCTGGAAGCAAGGGCCGGTAAACCAATGGTTGTGCTTGGCACCCGCAGCGCGCTCTGGATTCCTTTCAGTAACCTTGGGCTCATAGTGGTGGACCATGAGCAAGAACCATCTTTCAAGCAGGATTCCCCCGCCCCCAGGTTCCATGTCAGGGAGAGTGCAATAATGCTTGGAAAAGCATGCGGCGCAAATGTGATCCTGGGAAGCGAATCTCCGTCTTTTGAGTCTTTATATAATGCTGAAACAGGCATTTTTACAGGTGTTGAATTAAATAAAGACTTCACTTCTTCGGCAGGGAGCTCCATGGTGCTTCTGGACATTGCCTCCGAGCGCCGAAAAAGGGGTATGGTGGGGAGTTTTTCCTTAAAACTCATCGGCCACCTTAAAGATGCCGTGGACAAAGGGAAAAAGGTACTTGCCGTGTGTCCGTCAAAGGCCTCGGAGGAAGATTGCCGAAAAGAGCTTGACGCCATATTCCCGGGCGCCCTGGACAAATACGTTTTCACCTCCTCCCCTTTTGCCGTAAAAACAATCCCTGAAGGGCTTTATTCGGTCATTGCCATCCTTCTTGCCGACGTCCTTCTCGGCCGGGAGGATTTCCGCTCCGACGAACGCGCCGTCCAGCTTTTCGCTTCGCTTTCCGGAAAGACGGGCCTTCTTGTAATTCAAACGCGCGAACCGTCACATCCGGCTTTTTCGGCCTATACCCCATCCATGATGGCCGAAAGACGCATTGCCGGCTATCCACCGTACTCAAGGCTTGTTTCAGTGACATTGAATGAAAGGGATGAAGGGAGGATGAATCTTCGTTCAAGGCTCCTCTCAAACAGGCTCCGGGAGGTCCTAAGGCCTTTCTCCGATCCCCTTATCCTTGGCCCCGGTGGCGGCGAAATCCGCATTTTCTTCAAACGGGACAAAAACCTCCTGCCCGGGAAACAGGCCATGTACCGGGAAATCAACTCTTTTGAAAAGCAGTACTCCTGCCATGTTACAATAGATGTAGACCCTGTTTAGCGGCCTTCGGCCATCACTAAACTGAAATTCCGTGGAACTTTGTGGAACAATTACAAGGAAATCTGGAGATTTCTTTGTAGATTTGCAGTCTATGGGAAAAATTATTGCAATAGCCAACCAGAAAGGCGGCGTGGGCAAAACCACCACCGCCATCAACCTTGCCGCTTCGCTGGCGGTATTGGAAAAGAGCGTCCTCATCATAGACGCAGACCCCCAGGCCAACACCACTTCGGGCCTTAACTTCGACCCCGAAAACAGTGACCACCGTACTCTGTACGAGATCCTTATCGGGAAATTGTCGGCCAGTGACGCCCTCATCCAGACAGAGCTTCCCAAGCTTCACATGATTCCTTCCCACATCAATCTTGTAGGCGCGGAAATCGAGCTCCTGAATGTGCCGGAACGTGAATCCATCCTCAAAAAGGCCCTGGAACCCATCCGCGGCAACTATGACTACATTATCATAGACTGCTCCCCTTCCCTTGGGCTCATTACGGTAAACTGCCTCACGGCCGCAGATTCAGTCATGATTCCGGTCCAGCCTGAGTTCTTCGCCCTGGAAGGCCTTGCAAAACTTATCCAGACCATCCGCCTTGTCCAGAACGGAATCAACCCCGGCCTTACCATAGAAGGATTCGTGGTAACCATGTTCGACGGCCGCACCAAGGTGCACAACCAGGTTGTGGCGCAGCTCCGGGACCATTTCAAGGACATGGTTTTCAATACTGTAATCCAGCGCAGCATCCGTCTTTCGGAGGCTCCCTCTTACGGCAAGCCCATCATTCTCTACGACGTAATGAACAACGGTACGTCCAACTACATGAATCTGGCAAAAGAAGTACTTGACAAGAACAACAATGGCTAAGAATCAGTTCGGCCTTGGCAAGGGCCTTGGCGCTCTCCTTGGAGGAGAAGACCTCTCGGAACTCAGAAAACCGGTCGGCTACATCAATAAGGAAGTGGTTTCGGCCGAAGGCAAGCCCCAGGACACCTCCGATGTCCTGCGCATTCCCATAGACCTCATCGAGCCCAATCCCTATCAGCCCCGCATGAGTTTCGCAACGGAAGCAATGCAGGAGCTGGCCGATTCCATCCGCACCTTCGGCCTGATCCAGCCCATAACCGTGCGCCGGAAGGGAGACAAATACCAGATTATAAGCGGAGAACGCCGTTACCGCGCCTCCAGCATGGCCGGCATGGACATGATTCCCGCCTATATCCGTGACGCATCGGAGCAAGGAATGCTGGAAATGGCCATTGTGGAGAACATCCAAAGGGAAAACCTGGATCCCATAGAGGTTGCCATGAGTTACCAGCGCCTGATGGACGAATGTTCCCTCACCCAGGAGCAGATGGCCGACAGAGTTGGCAAGAAACGCGCCTCCGTCGCCAATCAGCTGAGGCTCCTGAAGCTTCCCGCAAAGGTGCAACACGACCTCAAGGTGGGTCTTGTGAGCGTAGGTCACGCAAAGGTTCTCCTTGGCGTGGAAGACCCTGAAACCCAGGAGATGCTCTGCGACCTCATCGTCAAGAACGGGCTTTCCGTGCGCCAGCTTGAGGAAAAGATTAAGTCCATCGGCAAGAAAAAAAGCAAGGAACAGGAAGACGGCGCCCAGGAACTCCCTGACATGTACTACAGGCTCCTTGAAAATGTGGGCAAGTACTTTGGTGAGAACATTTCCCTGAAGCGCACCCGTGACGGAAAGGGCACCATGACCATAAAGTTTGAGTCCGATTCCCAGATGGAGCAGTTCCTCAGGGCCCTTGACCAGAGATAATGAAGGGTACCGCTCGCATAATTGCCTTTCTTGCAGCGCTCATGCTATGTCTACCGCTGGCCGCACAGTACCGCGACGACCAGTTCAAGCGTGATGCGTTCACCCAGACTTATGCCGATACCACGGAAAAGACCAAGACCGACACCACCCAGCTCTTCAATTTCAAGGAGTTTTTCGGCGGGCTGGCGCATAAGCGCACGGCGTCCCTGAAAACCCTTACCATGGGCTCTACCATCTTCATAGGCGGCAACCAGATTTACCACAAACAGTACTGGAAACTGCCTATCATTTATGGCGGAATAGGTGCCGGAATTTACGGGGGCATCCACTTCGGCAATATGTATAAGAGCACCGGAGAATCTCAGTATCAAACATATAGCACACTGTCCTATGTTGGCGCAGGGCTTGTGTGGTGGGGGTCGCTCATGGATGGCGCCGTGTGTTTCAAGAGTGACAAATCTCCGGATCCCGCCCGCTCCACGGTATATTCACTGCTGCTTCCAGGTCTTGGACAGGTTTACAACGGGGAGTTCTGGAAAGTGCCGCTGTACCTTGGCCTCATGGCGGGCTCCGTCAATTTTGTAGTGGACAACAACCTGCAATACATACGCTGGAAAACTGCATACGATGCTGCCACCTCCGAGGACGAATCCGTGGAGAAGCCTCCGTACAGTGCCGAAAACTGCAAGATGTTCAGGGACCTCTACCGGAGGTACCGCGACTATTCCATCCTTGCGGTGGCACTCACCTACCTTATCCAGGTGATAGATGCCAACGTGTTTGCCTACATGCAGGATTTTGAAGTGAACGACGACATCTCAATGCGTATAGAACCTGCCGTCCAGCCTATCCAGTATGCGGTTGGCGGTACTCCCCAGGCCGGGATGTCCGTAGGAATGAGTGTGGGGTTAAGATTCTGAAAATGAGAAAACTGATAATTCTTTCGATAAGCTTTTTAGCGGCCGTTTCAGCAGCGGCACAGGATACGGATTCACTGCTCCAGAGGTGGTACATGCACCGTCAGGGCAAATCCCAGGCCCCGGATGCCGGGTACAACATGGACTCCGTCAAGTTCACCACAAACGTGCCGGATTCCACTCTCATGCAGCGTCTTGAGAGCATGCACAGTTTCATCACCCTCCCCTACAACGAGACCGTGAAGAACTATATGGTGCTCTACTCTGAGAAAATGCCGTCCAAGATGGGGCAAATCCTTTCTCTCAGCGAGTATTACTTCCCCATATTTGAAGAAACGCTTGACCGTTACGGGCTGCCTCTGGAGCTTAAGTACATGGCGGTGATCGAGAGCCATCTCAACCCCAGGGCCGAATCAGTTTACGGTGCCAAGGGCCTGTGGCAGTTCATGTACCGCACCGGCCTCAGTTACGGACTCAGGGTCAATTCCTACATCGACGAACGCATGGACGCGGTGCTTTCCACGGATGCCGCGTGCAGGTACCTCAAGGATGCATACGCAATTTTCGGCAGTTGGCCGCTGGCCATTTCGGCATATAACTGCGGCAGCGGAAATGTGAACAAGGCCATAAAAAGGGCCGGCGGAAGCACGGACTATTGGAAGGTTTACGACTACCTCCCCCGTGAAACCAGGGGCTATGTCCCTGCCATGGTGGGCGCCATGTATGCGTTCAACTATGCCAAGGAATACGGTATAAGGCCGGATCCCGCCGCCGTGCCGGAGTACGTGGACACCTTCCACGTGCACACAAACATGCATCTTCGGCAGATAAGCGAGGTCATGGGCATCCCCATGGACGACATCCGTGACCTTAATCCGCAGTATTTCAAGGACTACGTGCCCGGAAAGGGCGGCTCCGAGGTCATCCGCCTCCCTTTCAACTACAGCAGCCAGTTCCTCGAGATGCAGGACTCCATAGTCCGTTACAAGGCCGATGTCCTTCTTGGCGGCAAGATAACCGACGGCCGCGAGGTAGTTAACGGCCGCCCCGTACAGACCTCCGCAGGCACCACCTGGGTATACTACAAGGTCAAATCCGGCGACACTCTCAGCCACATCGCAAAGAAGTACCACTGCTCCGTTAAGCAGCTCAAATCCTGGAACAACCTCCGCACTGACCGCATTTCCATCGGGCAAAGGCTGAAGGTTGGGAAGAGGTAGCATTCTGAGCAGCACCGTCCTTCTTGTCATTCTGAGCGGAGCGAAGAATCTCATTTCGCGGACACCGATTTGCCGTTGTGGTGTCCGTAAGCCCAAAACTCGATCACTTGGACACGGAATTGTCGTTTTGGTGCCCGGGAGCCCCAAAATTGCCACTTGGACACGGAATGACCGTTTTGGTGTCCGGAAGCATGAAAATTGACATATCGGACACCAGAAGGAGGTTTTTGTGCCCGAGATAAAAAAGGAGGTAAACGCCAAAAACATCGTTTACCTCCTACTCGTGTCGGATTAATTATTTAGGAATTCTGAAGATCATTCATCAAATACCGGGTATGCTGGATCACCGGTTCCGGCTTTCCATGGAAGAAGACTATATCCACTGGATGTTTCATATACGGCACGGCCAGCATTCAGTAATGTCAGAATAGGTGTTTGTCCAACTTCAGCTGCCGGGTAATCCGTTTCGTTAATTGTAACAGTCTTGCCCTGCACAAACTCCGTCCCCATTATGTTTGTATATATATGATAGGTGGTAAGCGCAGAGCCAAAACCAGAACAATTCACTCCAACGTTATTTGTCTCGGAAGCATAATGTGTTCCCGAGGTAATTGCCATATCATCAGCAGTGGGGCAATACAGCCCTATTGCATTATGCTCTTTCTGCGCAAATTGTTCACCCCAGAAATAGCAATGCTGCACATTGGACTTGGCAATGGTCATGCCCAATATTCCTCCGCTCAAATATGACTCTCCCCCATTTCCGACATAGGCATGCACTTCACCGGAACTGTAGCAGTTATAAACTTCCCCCTTGTATCCGGCAATACCGCCAACACAAGGCTTATAATATCTATAGTCGCTTCCGACATATGTGGAAGAATAGTTTCTTCCTGATACAGAACCCGTACTGAAACAATTATATATCTTGGCACTATTATTATTTCCCACTATTCCTCCTACTTCTACGCCCAGATTCGTACCGGCGGCATTGTCGGCGCTGATTATCCCCGTGTTGAAGCAGTTATAACAACTGTATGCACCCAGTGAAGCGGTAATGCCACCTACCGCAACAGGTTTGTTTGTGCGGCTACCTGCTGATACACTTCCAGTATTCCCATTATGTTGAGCAGTACTCGAATAGCCGGAGATTCCTCCGACATAGACAGATCCAGTGCCGTATGATGCGCTTCCCGTGAATGTGATATTACCTGAGTTTGAACATGAGAGCACTCGCCAATTCGTTCGTCCGCATATACCTCCGATATAAGCCGAAACGCTATTGCTGCTGTAATTCACTGAAATGTTGCCGGTGTTGCTGCAATCAGTAATATCATATAGGACTCCGGCAATTCCTCCAGCGTAGAGTGTTTTTGTCCCGCCATTGATGGTAATATCAATGTTATTCACACAGTTTTTTACTATACCGTTGACAGCGGGATAGACAGATGTATAGGCAAGTCCAACGAAGGTGCCGAAGTGGGTTAGGTTCGCACTTTCCGCGGCCGAAATCGTAACATCTGGGCCTGTAATTGTAAGATTATGTATAGTAGGTGAACCTGAGCGGGTAAGTTCCGAGAAGAAGCCAGCCTTCTCCGGCGTAGTAGAAAAGTCAAAGCCGCTGCTAAGGGTAATGGTTTTGTCATTGCCATCGAAGTCAATCAACGCTATGCTGCCAATCGGAACGTGAGGCTTGGTTATCGTGAAATCATTCATTACCTTGAAATACTTGCCATAGAATGTGTTCCCGAGGTCAACGAGTTCCCTCAGCAGATCAACATCTGCCTCACTGGAAATCTGGTAGGGGTCTTCTTCTGTTCCGGCACCTAAAAGTGATGCTACCGGAGTATCCAGAGTGAGCGTGGTCAGGTTAATTGTAGATATTTTGCTTCTCTGAACTTCAATAGCACTCTTGGCAGTTTTAAGGCTATACGAAGTATTGTCACTTTTATAAACCTTGATGGAAAGGTTGTTATAAGAGCCAGCGGGAACCGGAATCCAAAGATCGTAGCCTGTGGAGAGCATGGTACTTCCGGATACGTTTACCGTCAACTTATTTAAACCTGTTGATACGGCCTTCCACGCGGTACCGTCAGCTACAATATCAAACGAACCGGCCAGAGGTTCATCGGTAGAAATAACAACTTTTCCCATTGGAATGTCTGATGAACCGCTGAGGCGTAAGCGGAGCACTCCGAAAAGATTTTTGAACGCCAGATCCGTTGTGGCGCTTTCGGCATACATGGGAAATTCGCTCAGCGTACCGTTTGTGAGTGTCAACTCAATGGGAGATGAAGTTGTCTTGGTTGTAGTATTGTAGATAGTGTTGGGGTAAAAGGCTGTGTACGGGGCAGAAAGTGAGTAGCCTGAATAGAATACTAGATTTGAAGATGTAGATTCTGTTTCTGCACGATATGTAGCTTCATAGCTGCCGCCTTTAACCAAAATCCTGTCCGTAGAAGACCAGACGATATCATATGCGCCTTCACCATCATCTTGCAGAGTGGTTTTTGTAGGTTCATAAGACTCTGTATAGGCGTAGAATACAGTCGGGATAACTTCTTCTGTAGTGGGAATGACTGGCGTCTCGGGGCTCTCCGGCGCTTCTATTTCCTGGGATGCAATCTTTTCACAGGCTATCAGTGTTGATAAATATGCTATAATTAATAAGCATTTTTTCATTTCAGTATCCTCCATCAATTAAAGAAGTCATTCCCATATACATTTCCACTGTTCCCAACTTTTTCGTTAGGACTGGCAGGGTTTAATTGCATTACACCGCTACCAGGTGTAATCTCCACCACCTCTGCTTCAGGTGAGAGGTAAACCTCTTTGCGTAGTTTTTCCATAAGCTTTATTTTTTTTGAGTTTGTTTCCAGCCCGCAAGTTACTAACGATAAAACACTTAAACACCACATAATTATGTGGTGTTTAAG
>JAFVDC010000191.1 GCA_017478685.1 Bacteroidales bacterium
AGATAATGCTTCCCGGAGACTATATCGCAATGCGCCTCACGGGAAATGTCTGCACAACTGTAAGCGGCCTCTCCGAAGGCATTTTCTGGGATTTCAAGGCAAACGCCCCTTCAAGGGAACTGCTTGGTTACTTCGGCTTTGATGAGACCATCCTTCCTCAGCGGAATCCCACCTTCGGCATTCAGGGCACCCTTACAAAGGCTGCGGCCGAAGCCCTTGGCCTGCCGGAAGGCATCCCCGTTACTTACCGTGCCGGAGACCAGCCCAACAACGCCCTCAGCCTCAATGTGTTCAATCCCGGGGAAATTGCCTCTACCGCAGGCACTTCCGGAGTTGTATACGGCGTCATCGGGGAGGTCAATTATGACCCCAGGTCCCGCGTGAACACCTTCGCGCATGTCAATCACAGCGCGGAGAATCCCCGCCTGGGAGTGCTCCTTTGCATAAACGGCACGGGCATACTCAACTCCTGGATACGCCGCAACGTGGCTCCGGAGGGCATTTCCTATGTCCGGATGAACGAGATGGCGGCTGGGGTTCCCATAGGCTCGGAAGGCGTTTCCATCCTCCCCTTCGGCAACGGTGCCGAACGCATGCTTTGCAATGAGGATACCGGATGCAGCGTCCACGGAGTGAACTTCAACCGCCACGGCAGGGCCCACCTCATGAGGGCCGCCCAGGAAGGAATTGTGTTCTCCTTCCAGTACGGCATTGAAATCATGCAGCAGATGGGCCTCAAGGTGGACAAGATCCACGCAGGCCTTGCCAACATGTTCCAGAGCTCCATTTTCCGGGAAACCCTTGCGGGAGTTTCCGGCGCCACCATAGAACTCTACAACACGGACGGTTCCGTAGGCGCCGCCAAAGGCGCTGGTATGGGCGCGGGAATCTACAAGGACAACCGTGAGGCATTCTCCACCCTGGAAAGGCTGGAGGTCATCACTCCCCAGAATGAGAGCCTGTATAGGGAGGCATATGAACGTTGGAAATCATATTTAACACTATAAACAATGGCAAAAGAGTATTTCCCTACAATAGGAAAAATTCCCTTTGAGGGCACTGAGAGCAAGAATCCGCTTGCATTCCATTATTACGACGCTAACCGCATTGTCATGGGAAAACCCATGAAGGATTGGTTCAAGTTTGCAATGGCCTGGTGGCACACCCTTGGCCAGGCTTCCGCAGACCCCTTCGGCGGACAAACCCGCAGCTATGAATGGGACAAGGGCGAATGCCCCTACTGCCGCGCCAAGGCTAAGGCCGATGCCGGTTTTGAGATAATGCAAAAGCTTGGAATAGAGTACTTCTGCTTCCACGACATTGACCTTGTAGAGGACTGCGACGACATTGCGGAGTACGAGGCCCGCATGAAGGACATCACGGACTATCTCCTTGAAAAGATGAAGGAGACCGGCATCAAGAACCTTTGGGGCACCGCCAATGTCTTCGGCAACAAGCGCTACATGAACGGCGCAGCCACAAACCCTCAGTTCGACATCGTGGCCCGCGCAGCGGTCCAGATAAAGAATGCCATTGACGCCACCATCAAGCTTGGCGGCACCTCCTATGTGTTCTGGGGCGGCCGTGAGGGATACTATAGCCTTCTCAACACCCAGATGCAGCGTGAGAAAGACCACCTTGCAAAAATGCTGAAGGCGGCCCGCGACTATGCCCGCGCAAACGGCTTCAAGGGCACCTTCCTCATCGAGCCCAAGCCCATGGAGCCCACAAAGCACCAGTACGACGTTGACACTGAGACCGTTATCGGCTTCCTTAGGGCAAATGGCCTTGACAAGGACTTCAAGGTGAACATTGAGGTGAACCACGCAACGCTTGCCGGCCACACCTTTGAGCACGAGCTCACCGTGGCCCGCGAAAACGGCTTCCTTGGATCGATTGACGCAAACCGCGGAGACGCCCAGAACGGCTGGGACACAGACCAGTTCCCCGTAGACCCCTATGACCTTACCCAGGCCATGATGCAGATCCTCCTCAACGGCGGATTCAAGGACGGCGGCACCAACTTCGACGCCAAGCTTCGCCGCAGCTCCACGGACCCCGAGGACATCTTCATCGCCCACATCAGTGCAATGGATGCAATGGCTCACGCCCTCCTGAACGCTGCTGCAGTGCTTGAGGAAAGCCCTCTCTGCAAGATGGTCAAGGAGCGCTATGCAAGCTTTGACAGCGGCCTTGGAAAGAAGTTCGAAAGCGGCGAGGCCACCCTTGAAGAGCTTTACAATTATGCCAAGGCTAACGGAAATCCCGTTGCCGCTTCCGGAAAACAGGAACTCTACGAAACCCTCCTGAACCTCTATGCAAAGTAAACTGAGACAGGAAGGCAGCGCAGCCTACCTCATTGGAATTGTCCTTGTCGCCGTAATTGGCGGCCTGCTGTTCGGATACGACACCGCCGTCATTTCCGGTGCCGAAAAAGGACTGCAGGCGTTCTTCCAGGATGCCGACGACTTCGTTTACACCGACGCCATTCACGGCTTCACCACTTCCAGCGCCCTGATAGGCTGTATCATAGGTGCATTCCTTTCCGGTGTCATGGCCTCCAGGCTGGGCCGAAAGAAGTCCCTGTTCATTGCGGGCATCCTGTTCTTCCTGAGCGCCCTGGGTTCATACTACCCGGAGTTCCTCTTCTTCGAGGAAGGTGAGGCAAGCCTGAGCCTTCTTGTGGCCTTCGACTGCTACCGCGTGCTTGGCGGCGTGGGCGTAGGACTGGCTTCGGCCCTGTGCCCCATGTACATAGCGGAGATCGCCCCTTACAAGAAACGCGGTTCCCTGGTATCCTGGAACCAGTTTGCCATCATCTTCGGCCAGCTGGTGGTATACTTTGTGAACTTCCTTATTGTCCGAAGCCATGCCTCGGACCCCGACGTTGTGGAATGGACCAGCGAGGTAGGCTGGCGCCTGATGTTCCTCTCAGAGGCCGTCCCCGCCGGGCTTTTCGCCCTTCTTATCCTGCTGGTACCGGAAACTCCCCGTTACCTTACCCTAAAGGGCCGCGACGAAGAGGCCATGAAGGTGCTTTCCAACATCAACGGAGAGAAGAATGCCAAGATTATCCTGGAGGAAATCAAGGCTACGGTGGACACCAAACGGGAACACCTCTTTTCCTATGGATGGATGGTTGTCTTCATTGGATGCATGCTCAGCGTGTTCCAGCAGATCATTGGCATAAATGCAGTGCTGTACTTTGCGCCGCGCATCTTTGAATCCATGGGCGTGTCCAACAACATGCTCTTTACGGTCATAATGGGCGTGATCAATATCTCATTCACCCTGGTGGCCGTTTTCACGGTGGACAAACTGGGCCGAAAACCCCTGCTTATAACAGGCTCGCTGGGCATGGCGCTGGGCGCACTTGGTGTGGCCCTGAGCAATGTGGTGGCCCTTCCCGCCTTTGTTCCGGTTGTGAGCATCATGCTATACAGCGCATGCTTCATGTTCAGCTGGGGCCCCATCTGCTGGGTGTACATCTCTGAACTGTTCCCCAACACCATCCGCAGCCAGGCTACGGCCATTGCGGTGGCATTCCAGTGGATATTCAATTTCATAGTTTCCAGTACTTTTGTGCCCATGTACAATATGCGTCTGGGCTCTATGGGAGACAGTTTCGGCCACTTCTTTGCCTATGCCCTATATGGAGTGATCTGCCTTGTAGCGGCAGTCTTCGTGTGGCGGCTTGTCCCGGAAACCAAGGGGAAAACCCTTGAAGACATGACTAAATTCTGGAGAGAAAAGAAATGAAAAGGATATTTACAGTAATCTGTGCCGTCCTTGCAATTGCAGGATGCACATCAAAAAAGGAGGCTCCGTCCGTATTCACCCTCACCAATGAGGCCGGAATGGAGGTTAAAATCACCAATTACGGCGGCCGAATAATGTCAATTGTGGTCCCGGACAAAGACGGTGTCAAGAGGGATGTAGTCCTTGGCTTTGACAAGGTGGAGGACTACTACCCGGAGAACAACCAGACAGACTTCGGTGCGGCCATCGGCAGGTATGCAAACCGCATCAACCTGGGCCTGATAACCATTGACGGAGTTACCATCCAGCTTCCTCAGAACAACTTCGGCCACTGCCTTCACGGCGGCCCTACAGGCTGGCAGTACCAACTTTATGAGGTTGTGGAGGCCGATTCAAGCCACCTGAAACTCCTCATGAAGTCCCCGGACGGAGACAATAATTTCCCCGGGAATGTGGAGGCCTATGTTACCTACACCCTTACCCCGGATTGCGCCATTGACATTGTCTACGAGGCCACAACGGACAAGCCCACGGTGATTAACATGACCAACCACTCCTACTTCAACCTTTCCGGAGACCCCGGGAACCACAGCATCGTGGATGATGTCCTTTATATAAACGCCTCCAATTTCACCCCGGTAGACAGCACATTCATGACAACCGGCGAAATTCGGCCCGTTGCAGGTACGCCGTTCGATTTCACGACCCCCAAGCTTATCGGCCAGGATATTGACGCCCCCTGTGAGCAAGTGAAAAACGGTCATGGATTTGACCACAACTGGTGCCTGGATACCGCAGGTGACATTTCAAAAGTGGCCTGTGAGCTATATTGCCCGGAAACCGGAATAGACCTCAAGGTTTATACGGACGAACCCGGCGTGCAGGTTTATGCAGGCAATTTCCTTGACGGTACGGTAACAGGAAAGGGCGGCGTGGTGTATGGTCACCGCGCGGCCGTGTGCCTTGAAACCCAGCATTATCCGGATTCCCCCAACAAGCCCCAGTGGCCTTCGGTGGTGCTCCGCCCCGGTGAAACCTATCACAGCCATTGCATCTATGCATTCGGCCTGAAATAATACTTATACAATATGAAAAAAACCAACGAAGAACTCAAGGTCATTGCAACGCAGGTCCGGAGGGATATCCTCCGCATGGTATGCCTTGCAAAGTCCGGCCATCCGGGCGGTTCAATGTCTTCCACAGACATCCTTACGGCCCTGTACTTCAATGAGATGAAGCAGGATCCCGCTACTTGGACGCGTGACGGCAAAGGCCAGGATATGTTTATCCTGAGCGCCGGCCATATGACCCCGGTATACTATTCTGTCCTCTCCCGCGCCGGATACTTCCCGGTACAGGAGCTTGCAAGCTTCCGCCAAATGGGGACCCGCCTTCAGGGACACCCCTCTGTGAGAAAGTCTCTTCCGGGCATATTCCAGGCTTCGGGGTCCCTTGGCCAGGGACTCAGCGCCGCTGCAGGCCTTGCACTTGGAAAGAAACTGGACAAGGAGGACAACTTTGTTTTCTGCCTCTGCGGAGACGGTGAATCAGAGGAAGGCCAGATCTGGGAAGCCGGCATGTTTGCCGTTTTCCACAAGCTTGACAACCTCATTGCCATGACCGACTGGAACGGCAAGCAGATTGATGGCCCCGTAGACCAGGTGGCCGGAGAAGGCGACCTTGCCGCAAAATGGGAATCCTGGGGCTGGAGGGTGATTGTGGCCGATGGCCATGACTTTGAGGCCATAGAGAAGGCCTACGAGCTTGCAAAGGCCGGCAAAGGCAGCGGAGTGCCCACCATGATCCTTTGGAAAACTGAAATGGGCCATGGCGTGGACTTCATGGCCGGAACCCACAAATGGCACGGCAGCGTTCCCAAGCCGGAGCAGCTTGAAGACGCCCTTGGACAGTTAGGTGAAACCCCTCTTGGAGATTTTTAATATGAAATACACAGATACAGGAAAGAAAGACACCCGCAGCGGATTCGGCGTGGGTCTTCTCAAGGCGGGCCAGGCGGACTCCCGCGTACTCGCCCTCACCGCAGACCTGAAAGGTTCCCTCAAGATGGACGCTTTTGCGGCCGAATTCCCGGAGAGGTTCATCCAGTGCGGCATTGCCGAAGCCAACATGGTGGGCGTGGCCGCCGGCCTTGCAATCACCGGAAAGATCCCGTTCATCGGCTCTTTTGCCGAATTTGTGACCGGCCGCGTCTATGACCAGATCCGTCAGGAAGTGGCATACGGCTGCACCAACGTGAAGATTGCATCCTCTCACGCCGGCATCACCCTTGGCGAAGACGGCGCAACCCACCAGACCATGGAGGACATAGCCCTCATGCGCGCCCTTCCCGGAATGGTGGTCCTCAACCCCTGCGACTTTAACCAGACGGTCCAGGCCACAATTGCAGCCGCAAAGTATGAGGGGCCCGTGTACCTTCGTTTCGGCCGTCCTTCAGTGCCCAATTTCACCCCTGAGGATGAGCCTTTTGTAATTGGCAAGGCCATTGTGATGAACGAGGGTGAGGACGTAACCATCTTCGCAACCGGCCACACCGTATGGGAGGCCCTCCTTGCCGCAGACGCCCTTGAGGCCGAAGGAATCAAGGCCGAAGTCATTGACATCGCTACCATCAAGCCTCTTGACGAGGCCGCTGTAATTGCCAGCGCTTCCAAGACGGGCGCAGTGGTTGTGGCCGAAGAACACAACATGGCTGGCGGCCTTGGAGAGGCCATTGCCGGTGTGCTCGCAGCATCTAAACCCACTCCCGTGGAGTTTGTCAACGGCGGAGACCGCTTCGGCCAGTCAGGTACGCCTGCCGCCCTTATGACAGCCTACGGACTTGACGCCGCGCATATTGCTGAGGCTGCAAAGAAAGTGCTTAAGCGGAAATAATTACGCCGTCCTGCATGGTGCAGGTGCGGTCACATAGTGAGGCCAGGCCGGGATCATGGGTAACTATGACGATGGTCTGGCCAAGCTGTTCCCTGAGGTTGAAGAAAAGGTTGTGGATTTCCTCCTTGGTGCGGGAGTCCAGGTTGCCGGTGGGTTCATCGGCGAAGACAATGGCAGGCTTCATCTGGAGGGCGCGGGCAATTGCCACACGGGAGAGTTCACCTCCGGAGAGTTCAGAGGGCTTGTGGTCCATTCGGCCTTCAAGACCAACGGTTTTAAGGAGCTCGGAGGCTCTTTCGCGGGCTTCACGGGTGCCTTGCCCGGCAATGAGGGATGGAATCATCACGTTTTCAAGGGCGGTGAATTCCGGCAGCAGGTGGTGGGCCTGGAAAACAAAGCCTATGCGGCGGTTCCTGAAATCGGCCAGGGACTTTGAACTTAGTTTAAGGACGTCCGTGCCGTCTATGGAAAGAGTTCCGCCGTCAGGTGTGGACAGCGTCCCGAGTATCTGGAGGAGGGTGGACTTTCCTGCACCGGAAGCACCTACAATGGCAACTACTTCTGCCTCCGAGGCGTGGAAATCCACTCCTCTGAGGACCTGGAGGTTGCCGAATGACTTTGTTATGTTTTCCGCCTTGATGATCATACGGCAAAGTTAAGACAAATACGCGTTTTTGCAAAATCGGCCTAAAATGCGTAATTTTGGGGTTCAAAACAAGCTGCGCCTTATGAAGAACATCCGCAACTTTTGCATAATTGCCCACATAGACCACGGGAAGTCCACCCTGGCCGACCGCCTTCTGGAGCTTACGCAAACGCTGAGCGCCCGGGAGATGGAGAACCAGGTGCTTGACGACATGGACCTTGAAAGGGAGAAGGGCATTACCATCAAGAGCCACGCAATCCAGATGGATTACGTGAGGGGAGGGGAGACTTACCGTCTCAATCTCATCGACACTCCCGGCCACGTGGACTTCTCCTATGAGGTGTCGCGCTCCATTGCTTCCTGCGAGGGTGCGCTGCTTGTTGTGGACGCATCGCAGGGCATTCAGGCCCAGACCATCTCCAATCTTTATCAGGCAATAGACCATTCACTGGAGATAATTCCGGTGCTAAACAAGATAGACATGGACAGCGCCCAGCCGGAGGTTGTGGAAGACCAGATCTGCGACCTTCTTGGGTGTGACCCTTCGGATGTCCTGAGGGTTTCGGCCCGTACGGGAGAAGGCGTACAGGCGGTGCTGGATGCCATTGTTGACAAGATTCCGGCGCCCAAAGGGGATCCTTCGGCCCCGCTTCAGGCCCTTATCTTCGACTCCGTCTTCAATCAGTTCCGCGGCATAATTGCGTATTTCAAGGTGGTGAACGGCTGCCTTAAAACCGGGGACAAGGTAAAGTTCTTCTCTACCGGCAACGATTATGAGGCCGAAGAAGTCGGGAATCTCAAACTTCGTCTGAACCCTACCGGGGAGGTCAGTGCCGGGGATGTGGGATACATCATTACAGGCATCAAGGCGGCCGTAGAGGTGAAGGTGGGAGACACCATTACGCATGTGGAAACTCCTTGTTCTGAGGCTATTGCGGGGTTTGAGGAAGTGAAGCCAATGGTGTTTGCGGGCCTGTATCCCGTAGACGCCTCCAAGTTCGAGGAACTGCGCGCCACGCTGGAGAAATTCCAGCTCAACGACGCCTCGTTTACTTATGAGCCGGAGAGTTCGCTGGCCCTTGGCTTCGGCTTCCGCTGCGGCTTCCTGGGGCTTCTGCACCTTGAGATTGTGCAGGAGCGCCTGTTCAGGGAATTCAATATGGATGTCATTACCACCGTTCCCAACGTGTCGTATAAGGTGTACACCACAAAAGGGGAGGTTGTGGACGTCCACAATCCTTCCGGGCTTCCGGCGCCGTCCGTTGTAGACCACATTGAGGAGCCTTATATCCGTGCCCAGATTATCACTAAGGCCGATTTCTACGGCCCCATCATGAAGCTTTGCATGGATAAGAGGGGGACTCTTA
>JAFVDC010000192.1 GCA_017478685.1 Bacteroidales bacterium
GAAGCCGATGCTCTTAGGATATGCGGAGTAATCCACACCCGGGGTAAGCGGAGTGGTACGACGGGTATCTACTTCCGGATCATAACCGGAGTACTTGGTGAGACAGAACAGGTTGGTTCCGGTCACGTAGATGCGGAGCCTGCGGATGTAGATTCTCTTGGTGAGGTCCTCAGGAAGGGTGTAACCGAGGGTGACGCTCTGCAGACGCAGGAAAGAAGCATCCTCCACAGCCCAGTCGGAGAAGACGGCATTGCCCACAGCAGGAGACCACATGGTCTTGCCGGCATTCACCTGCGAGAGGACAGCGGGATCGGTACTCAGTTCACCGGTATTCCAGTCAATCTTGGTCCAACGGTCAGACACCTTCATGCTTTCCAGCAGGTTGCGGTTGTTGAACTTACGCGAAGAGGTGAATTCCACCCTGTTGGCATTGTAAACCTGGTTGCCAATCATGTAATTGAAGTTGGCACTGAAGTCCACGCCCTTGATAAAGGCGGAGATGTTGAAACCACCGGTGATATCCGGGCTGGCATTGCCAATGATGGTACGGTCTGCAACGGTTACCTTTCCGTCGCCGTCCAAATCCTGGAGTTTCATGGCGCCGGGCATCAGGTAGCTTGCGCCGATGACATTGGAATTGTCCACCACACCTTCGTTGAGAACCCACTTGCTGCCGTTCCAGGTAAAGTCTTCGGGCGTATAGAAACCGTCGTTCTTATAACCGTACATGTTACCGAGAGGCTGGCCCACTTCCACCACGTAATCGTCGCCGATTTCGGTGGAAGCCCAGTAGGACTGAGCCTTGATGGATTCAAGGCCGCCGAGGTCCGTCACCATGTTCTGGTTGTAGGCGATGTTACCGCCGATGTTCAGGGAGAAGTCCTTGGTGGAAACAACAGGGGCATTGAGGGTGAGCTCAACACCGCGGTTGCGGGTGGAACCTACGTTCTGGTACTGGCTGTCATAACCGGAACCGGGGATGGGGAAGTTGATCAGAAGGTTCTTGGTGTCGTTCTGATAAACCTCCACGCTACCGCTCAGGCGGCTCTGCCAGAAGGAGAAGTCAAGGCCGATATTGTGGGTGTAGGTGGTTTCCCAGGTAAGATCCGGGTTGTTGAGCACCTTACCGGCAGTGAAGATGTTGTTGGACATGGAAATCCAGGAACTGGTGGAGGAGGCGTACTCCTTGAGCAGCTGGCCGGAAGGAATGTTGTTATTACCCGCGGTACCGAAGCTGTAACGGAGCTTGAGCTGGTCAAGCCAGGTGTGGGCGCCGTCCATCCAGGGCTCGTTGGAGATGGTCCAGGAAGCGGCGGCCGAAGGGAAGAAGCCCCAGCGGTGACCGCGTGCAAACTTGGAGGAACCATCCGCGCGGAGCGTTACGCCAAGTGAATACTTGTGCTTGTAGTCGTAGTTCACACGGCCGAAGAATGAAAGGAGCTTGTCGTCGGCGCTGTACTTGTTGTTGGAAGAAGCGGGGACGCCGGAAGCCATGAAGTTCCAGGCCATTGCAGCATCGTAGAACACGGGGAAACCGTCTACCATGTCGGTGATGGTATTGCTCTTGGTGATGGTCATTTCCTCACCAAGGAGAGCGGTAAGGGAATGGTCACTGCTCCCCAGCACCTTCTCGAAGTCGTAGTTGATGGTGTTGGTGTTGCGATAGCGGGTACGAAAGGCCTCCTTGTGCTGTGTTGAAGGAGTGTTCTTCACTGTGGAGTTGTTGGCCACATAGTATGTGGTGAGGCCGTAGAAGCGGTCGTCGCCCTGACGGTAATCCTCCATGCCGCCTTCAATCTTCAGGCGGAGGTTGTCGATGATG
Source organism: Bacteroidales bacterium (assembly GCA_017478685.1). The sequence goes on from JAFVDC010000192.1 coordinate 1,823, forward strand.
GTCCAGTTGAATGCGGCATTGGCGTTCCATGTGGTACGCACGCGCTTGGAGTCGTTGTCGGCAACGGAAACAAGCGGCGGAGCGTTGTCGCCGAAGTCTTGCTCGAGGTCGGAGTCAGTGGTGGTGGCAGCCACGGGGATGGGTGCATACTGAACGGCGTGCTTGAGACGGCCGTTTCCGGCGGTTGAGCCTTGGTCGTTGATACCGTTGGCGCCGGAGCCCCTCACGTTGATTCTGGAGAAGCGGATGTTGGCGTCGATGCTGGTATTCTTGGAAGTCTTGAAATTACCCTTGAAGTTGAGGTTGTCACGCATGTAGCTGGAGCCAACCATGATGGCGTTGTCGCCCATGTGGGCATAGCCGAGGGTCCAGTTGTAACCCTCTCCGCTTCCGGAAACGGATGCATCGGCACTGAAAGTGGAGCCGGTGTTGCCGAACACTGCGTCCACCCAGTTGTTTCCGGCAAGGCCGCTGTAGAGGTCGATGTCGGAGTATGAGCCGAAGTAGGGAGTGTAGTGGCTGGAGATGTCGTTCCTGATGGAACCGAGTTCGTACTGGAACTTCACGAAGTTCTCAGGGTCCATGGCCACGATGGCGTTCTTGTTGGCCATCCACTTGAGACCGTAGTAGGTGTTCAGTTTCACGCTCACCTTCTGGCCTTTTTCGGCGCTCTTGGTGGTCACGATCACAACGCCGTTTGCACCACGGGAACCGTAGATGGCGGTTGAGAAGGCATCCTTCAGGACGTCGATGGAGGCGATTTCAGATGAGGAGATGTCGTTGATGGACTCCACGGGGAAGCCGTCCACGATGTACAGAGGGCTGGAATCCTGGGTGATGGAGCCCCCACCGCGGACACGGATCTTGATGTCGGCGTCGGGGTCGCCTTCCGTGGTAACTACGGACACACCGGCCATCTTACCCGAAAGGGCCTGGGACACGTTGGTCACGGGCTGCTCCGTAAGTTTGTCGGCGCCCACCGAAGACACGGAGCCAAGGAGGTCACGGCGCTTTACGGTGGCGTAACCTACCACAACTACCTCGTCCAGGAAGGTCTGGTCTGCAGAAAGTGTAACATTGATCTCTGTCTGGCCGTTGATGGCTACCGTCTGGTCTGCCAGGCCGATGAAAGAGAACACCAGGTTTACTGCGTCGGCGGGAACGGTGAGCATATAGTCACCGTCAATACCGGTAATGGTGCCGGTTGTAGTTCCTTCTACAACCACACCTGCTCCGATAAGCGGCTCTCCTGTCTCGTCCGTGACGATACCTGTGATGGTAGTCTGGGCGTTCAGCGAGATTGCCGTCACCATGCCAAGCAGTGAAAGAAGAAGTTTCTTTGCTTTCATTAGTGCTTAGTTGTTAGTTAATAATTATTAGAGTTTTGTGTAACTTGCATTTTTGTTCTGCGCCGCCACGATGTCCTTTACAAGGTAGTGGAGGTACATCTCAAGGTTGGTGTAACGCTTCTTGGGGTCCAGGGAGTATTTCCCGGCATCCGAGGCGTCAGATTTTCCAAGGCCGAACTCTTCCTCGAACCAGTTGGGCATGCCGTCGGAGTCGGAGTCTCGGACAAGGTCCATTTCGTCGTCGGTAGCAACGTACTCCGGCCATCCGCCAACATCTCCCTGAGTATCTATGAGGCCGTTCTTGGAACCGTTGGAACCGGTATATGTGTATTTTCCATTCTTGGTTTCGTCCGCAATGCGCGTGTCAATGGCGTCACGGCTGAAACTTGCTCCGGCGTAGTCCAAAACCGCGTTGAAGGCATCCTGGGCGCTGTGAACGCTGCCGGATACGCCCCATGTGTAAGGAGCGGTCTCCTTTATCTTGGACACCTCCGAGGCTGCAATGTAAACGCCTGTAGGAGAAGATTTTCCGGCCTTCCAGTTGTCGGAGGTGACATCTGTCTTTCCGTGCATCACGTTTCCGTCCATGTAAAAATGGCCGGGAAGGATGGTGCCACCGCAGTTGGAGCAACTTGTAGTGGGCTGGAGGAGCCAGATATGGCTTGAAGGAGTTGCAGGACCGGGTTTGTAGTAGTTGTTGTAGAAGTTGTACTTGCGGTAGTCCTGTCCGTTGTTGGAAGAACTTTCGCCGCCGTAGCAGGTGTTGCCGGACCAGTTGTAAACCACATTGTTGTAGATTGAGACGGGGCCTTTCTGCTTGCTCACGTAGTCGTGGTCTATGCGGGGGTTGCGGCTGTCGTGGTGGGCCAGGAGATTGTGGTGATAACTGGCGTTTTCACCGCCCCAGATGCCGCCGTAGCCGTGTGCGCCCTTCTCATGCACGGAATTGCGGAGGCTCTCCGTGACATAGTTCCATGAGAAGGTGAAATCCTTCATTCCGTAGAAAGATGCGCATTCGTCCGTGCACCAGCTGATTGAACAGTGGTCTACGATTATCTTCTCATAGGGGTTGTCACGGTTAAGGATCTGGAAGGCGTCGTCCTCGGTTTTTTTCTCGTCTCCCATACGGCAGCGGATAAAGCGGACAATCACGTTGCCGGCACTGATGCGGAAGGTGTAATTCTTGAGGCAGATTCCGTCTCCGGGGGCCGACTGGCCGGCAATTGTAAGGTCTCCCTTCTTGATGTTGAGAAGGCTGTTAAGCTCTATGATACCGGCAACGTCAAATACAATTGTAAGGGGGCGTTCGGCCTTTTCAATGCCATAACGGAGGGTTCCCTGTTCCGACCCGTTGTCGGAGAGGGAGGTCACGTGGTAGATCTTGCCGCCGCGGCCGCCGGTTGCCCACATTCCGCCGCCTTCGGCTCCGGGGAAAGCGCGGGCCTCACCGTCTTCCTCAGCCTCGGGGACAAGGAATTTGGCATAATTCGCGGTAAGGTCTTCATCTACGGGGTCTGTGCCGGGGTCTACCGTTCCGGGATCAGATTCGCCGGCAGTTGTGGCCTCTACGGACACCCATGCCGAAACCTGGCCGTCTGCAACCGACTGCACGGAGAACTTGTACGTGGTTCCCTTTTCAAGGTTTTCCACCTTGACGTTGCGGTTGGAGGTTTTGCCGGTGCCGGCCTCGGTGGTGCCTTTGGCTATTTTCCAATTGTAGCCTTTTGCGCCTTCTGCGGCCGTCCACTGGAAAGTGAGCGAAGTCTCTTCGGCCTCTCCGTGAAGCTTCAGGCCGGTGGGAGCCGCCGGAGCCGAAGATTCGGCCTCGGGCTCCACCTTGGCGTTACCGCTGCAGGACAGAAAGAGGATGCCTGCAAGCAAAATAGAAGTCAGGACGCTAATTTTTCTCATAGTCTCTCATATTCCAGCGCTGCCCAGATGAGAGGGCCGATGCCCTTGGGGTCATTCGGGCGCACGGGTTCGTTAATATAATAGTCAAAGTCTCCGCTGCGGTTCTGCTTGCCGCCAAGACCGGCAACCTCGCAGCAGTAATTGAGGTTCACAAGGCCGTCCTCATCCTTTGTGACAAAGGTTTCAAGGAGGGACTCATAAGCCTGCTTTGCGCCTTCAAGGTTTCCAAGGACTCCAAGGCGGCAGCCCTTTAGCCAGGCATAGGTGAACATGGCGCTGCAGGTGGCTTCAAGATAATTGCCATCCGCGTAAGGCCTGTCAAGCACCTGGTACCACATGCCGGTGGAGATGTCCGCGAAAAGCGGAAGCACCTGATACACATTGTCCAGAAGGCCGATGAGGGTGTCTTTCTCCTCCCCTGCGGGCAGAATCTCAATCACGTCTACAAGGGCCATTGCATACCAGCCCAAGGCGCGGCCCCAGGAGTGGGCGCTCTGGCCGGTTTCCCCGTTACACCAGAACATTTCATGGGAGGAATCCCAGGCGTGGCGCAGAAGACCAGTTTCGGGGTCGAAGGTTTTGTCGTAGACAAGGCTGAACTGATGCGCGATGTCGCGGAAGTTCTCTGCGCGGGCAGTGCTGTCGGTGACATAGCGTACGGTATATTCGGCATAGAAAGGCTGAGCCATGTAAAGGCCGTCAAGCCACATCTGGTTAGGGTAAACGGCTTTGTGCCAGAAGCCTCCTTCCGGGGTGCGGGGCTGGTCCAGAAGCTGGCTGTAGAGGATATCCATTGCCACGCGGTACTTTTCCTTTCCGGTAATGTCATATAGGCCGAAAAGGGTGCGGCCGGGGCAGATATGGTCCAGGGAGTAATTGGACTTCTTGTACTTGTAAATGGTGCCGGTGGAGTCTATGATGGAGTTGTACCAGGCGTCTACGTAGGAGAGGATAGATTCTTCGCTGCGCTCAGAATGACAATAGACATCCAGCATGGCCTTGAGTTCCAGGCCGGTGGTGTAGTTCCACTTGAGGCGCCCTTCCTGGCCGTCAATGTATGAGGCCTCAGGGTTACGGGAAATCTCGGAGTGCACAACCTCCTGGGACAGCGGAGCCTTGGCCGTACATCCTGCGGCCAAGGCTAACGCTAAAATAAGGAATCGTTTAACAAACATCATTTATTGTTGTAAGGGTCCCATACTATACCGTCCTGAGACTGGTACATGACTTTCTCAAATGTGTAGTCCTTAAGGTCCTTTGCCTTAAGCTTGTGCGCCCACTTTACGCGGGGCCCCTGGGCGCCGGGGCCGATATTTCCGTATTCCGCATAGAAGGAATTCTTCTTGGTGTTGGGCTTTCCTTCCTTCTCCCAGTCGTGCCAGCCATCGGCCACTATATGCCCGCCAAGATTGCACCCGATGAAAACGGTTTTGGCGTATGCGCCCCAGGGGCGGCCAAGGTAGCACTTGTCTATGCCGGGAGCGGCCGTGAGCTTGCAGTCCTTGAACACATAACCGTACTTCTGGCCCTGGAGGGTGGAGGCGGCGGTGACGTAGCTGTTTTTCTTGGAGTGGATTGTGCAGCCCTCGAAGTAGGCGATGCTGGTGCCGAAGATAAAGTCCGTGGTGCCTTCTATGTAGCAGTCCTTGAAGTAATTGCGCTTGATACCGCCGAACTTTCCGAACCTGCCATAGGTGTAGAGGGTGTCCTGGTTGCCAAGGAAGCGGCAGCGGTTGAAAAACAGGAAGTCTCCGTCTGTGAAAACGGCAACGGCCTGGCCTATTTCCTTGCCTTCTCCGGCGCTGTTCTCAAAGGCGATGTCCTCGAAGGTGATGTAGCTGGCGTGGATATAGATGGAGGCGCTTCCGGAAGTGCCAACGGCTATGTCGCGGCCTGGCCAGAGGGCCTTTGCGTATTTGTCGTAGGTGATGAGGGTGTTTTCGGCCCCTTCTCCTTTAATATATAGGCGGAACTTTGTGTGGGGGATGGAGACCATCTCCTTGTAGGTGCCGGCCTTCACAAGGATACGGGTGATTTCCTTGTGGGAGTAATCCGGGCAGGCATCTATTGCTTCCTGGACGGTTTTGAAATCTCCGTGGCCGTCCGGGGAAACCACAAAATGGTAATACCGGAGGTGCTCCGCTATTTCCGGGATCTGCTCCTTAATCTTGTCACACACTATTTCAGTAACCTTGCGGGCACCGGCGGGCACAAGGTGAGTGTTGTCGTTTTTGCCGGTGGAGATCATGAAGAAGGCCTTTGAAGCCTCGTCTCCAAGACCCTCTATCCAGTCAAGGGTGGGAGTGGTCATGTCTATGAAGGTGACGCCCTTCTCCTTGGCAACGGCCTCCATTGCGGCGGGATAATCCGTGTGGCAGTTACGGTCCAGTTTACCTTCCTTGAACCAGCGGCGGGCAATGGGGCTCAGGAGCACCGGAGTGCCGCCTTTCTCACGAACTCCGTCAATGAAAGTGCGAAGGTTCTCCTGGTAGGCGCCGTATGCGGGAGCATAACGCACGGGGTCATCGGCCTTTGCATCGTTATGGCCGAACTCTATGAAAACGTAGTCTCCGGGCTTCACGGCACTGTAAACCTTGTCCCAGAGGCCCAGGTCTATGAAGCTCTTGGTGCTTCGGCCGTTTTGGGCGTAATTGACCACGTTCACGGCTTCAGGGTCCAGGAAGTTCTGGAACATCATGCCCCAGCCGCGCTCCTCCCCTGCCTTGGGAAGGTCTTTTTCGGCCATTGTGCTGTCTCCCATCAGGTGGATGGTGAAAAGGGCTGCTGTAAGTAAGGACAGTATCATAAGGTTTCTCCGTTTACGGTTACGCCATCAAAGGTAATGTTCTCTGCGCCGTTGATCTCAGCGCCCTTGGTGGCGGTAAAGCTGCTGTTTTTGAAGTCCACGTTCCTGAGGGGCAGTTCCGGGAGGCCGTTAATGTAGATGGCCTGCTTTGCACCGGCGCAGTGGATGCCCTCGAAGTGCATGTCGCGGAATTCCGGGGTGGTTTCGTCTACGGGAGGAAGAGTCTCCTCTACAGCGGCATCAGCCCTTTCCGTGGAGGCCACGCCGGCATAGTAGAGGTTGAAGGTGACGGCTTCGGCCACAATGTCTTTCATGTAAATGTTGCGGCACCAGATGTCCCTGACAAGGCCGCCGCGGCCGCGGGTGCTCTTGAAGCGGAGGCCAACGTCCGTGCCGATGAACTTGCAGTCCGTAACCAGGACGAACTCCACGCCTCCGCTCATTTCAGATCCAATCACAAAGCCGCCGTGGCCGTGATATACAGTGCAGTTTTCAATGACAAGGTTGCGGCAGGCCTTGCCGTAACGGCGGCCGTCGGCGTCCTTGCCGGACTTTATGCAAATGGCGTCGTCTCCAACATCGAAGCTGCTGCCGGTTACGTAAACATTCTCGCAGGCCTCGATGTCTATGCCGTCTCCGTTGGTGGAGTAATGGGGGTTACGGACGGTTATATCCTTCACAATCACGTTCTTGCACCAGAGAGGATGGAGGTTCCATGCCGGGGAGTTCTGGAAAGTGGCGCCTTCAAGGAGAATGTTTTCACAGTTCCGGAAGGAAACCATTACATGACGAAGGAAGGTCTTGATTTCCTGAAGGTC
>JAFVDC010000193.1 GCA_017478685.1 Bacteroidales bacterium
AATGTCAATGACTGGCGTCGTTATGGAGACCGCTTCTTCGTAAGCGGATCCTGGGACGAAGGTAAACTCTATTTCCCTTCCTTCAACGCAGGAAAGATTGTCGTACTTGATGTTGCCAATGGTGCCAGGACTGCTGTTGAGCAGTACACCGCTACCACCAACAGTCCTGAAGGAATCAAAGATCTCTGCATATATCCTGGAGACAGTAAGTTGTTCATCACCAATGGTTCCGTTGCAAATCTTGTAGCCACTGACGGAACAAAGACCAATGGTTGGGACACACTGGTGCTTGATTCCTCTTCAGACAACGGCAAGGGCACCTGGGGCTACAACTTCTTCAAGTTCAATGGCAAGGACTGGATTGCCTATGCACGCATTGACGGCAATAAGGCTTGGTACGAGATTATTGAGGACAAGGGAGATCTCATTTCTTCACTCAATGCTCAGGAAGGCCTTATCAAGGGTCCCATCCACAATATAACCAACCTTGACGCAGAGCACGCCACCGGCGGTGTCGCCGACTGCTGCGTACGAGTTATCAATGGTGAAGTTGTGATTGCAGCCATGACACGTGACGGTGGTCTTGTAGTTGACAAACTCGTGTTCGAATAATAGACAGACCGATATTCACTTTCATTCAGGGCAGCCCCACGCGGGTTGCCCTGTTTGGTTTCAGTGTAAGCCGGTACTGAACGTACACGTTTTCGGCCTCCAGTGTGTATGGTGAGTACCAATTGGTACTGGGGATGCACGTTTTGAGGCCAAAATGTGCTTGGCGAGTACCGCTTTTTTTGTATCTTTGGGTAGGATGAAAAGGATTATCGTATTATTTGCTGTGGCGGCCCTGCTTTGGGGCTGCTCAACTCCGGCCGAAAAGGCCGCGAGGGGCCTTGCGGGGCGCATTTTGCCAGGGTATAGCATATCTTTCAAGGAAAAGGCCGACACCACGGAAAGTTACTCCTTCTACTCTAAGGGCGGAAGGCTTGTAATTGAGGGGGCTTCGGCAAATGCAATGGCCGTGGCGCTTAACAGGTACATCAAGGATTATTGCAAGGCCGATGTCTCCTGGTACGCCTCAGACCCGGTGGAAGTGCCTGCGGTGCAGCCCAAAGTGATGGAGCCTGTGAGCGGCCATGCCCTGGTTCCCTACAGGTTCTTTCTCAATTACTGCACGTTCGGCTACGAAATGCCGTGGTGGGACTGGGCCCACTGGGAGCGCCTCATAGACTGGATGGCCCTTCACGGGGTGAACATACCGCTGGCTATCACCGGAGAGGAGGCGGTGTGGCAGGAAGTGCTTCGGCATCACGGACTTACGGATGCTCAAATACGCGCATGGTTCACAGGCCCGGCCCATCTTCCCTGGAACCGCATGTGCAATATAGACGGGGTGGACGGTCCCCTGCCGCAGGAGTGGATAGACGGCCAGGTGAAACTCCAGAAGCAGATTCTGGCAAGGGAACGCGAACTTGGCATGAAGCCCGGTCTTCCCGCATTCAACGGGCTTGTGCCTGAGGCCCTGAAGGAGATTTATCCTTCGGCCGGGATAACGGACGTATCGGGATGGGGAGGTTTCCCGGAAGAGAACCTCTGCCACTTCCTATCCCCCACTGATTCCCTTTTTGGCGTGATGCAGAAGGAGTTCCTGGAGGCGCAGGAGCGGCTTTTCGGCACGGACCACATATACGGAATGGACCTTTTCAACGAGGTAGATGCCCCTTCATGGGACCCTGAAACCCTTGCGGGGATAGGCCGAAGCGCCTATGAGTCCCTTGCCGCCGCAGACCCGGAGGCCGTATGGCTCCAGATGGGGTGGCTGTTCCACTACGACAGGAAGCACTGGACTCCGGAAAACGTGAAGGCGTACCTGGAGGCCGTTCCCAAGGGGAAGGTGATCCTCCTTGACTACTACACGGAGCATACTCCGGTGTGGACATTCACGGAGGGGTTCTACGGGCAGCCGTACATCTTCTGTTACCTTGGTAACTTCGGCGGAAACACCAGGCTTGCAGGGCCTTTCAGGAAAGAGAGCGCACGGATTTCGGAAGCCCTTTCCGCGGGCGGTGCGGCCGGGATTGGCTGCACGCTGGAGGCTTTCGGCATAAACAGGTGGCTGTATGAATATGTGATGGAGCGCGCCTGGGGGCCGTCTGTCACGGACGAAGAATGGCTTTCCGGCCTTGATGCGCGCCGCGGAAGCCCCAAGGGTTTTTGGAAGGACATGGCCGACAGCATCTATGTACGCGGCTCATTCTCAGAGGGTATGCTCTTTTGCGACCGCCCGTGTGACGAAGGCTACAGCAGTTGGAGGGTGATTCACAAAACGCCTTATGACCCCGCCACGCTCGATAGGCTTTACGCAAGGCTCATGGCCAGCCCTTCGGAAAAATCTGCCTGGAAAGAAGACGCTGTCACAATTGGCATTCAAGTGCGTGGGAACAGGTTCCCGGCATTGCGGGACAAGTTTGTGGCTGCGTGCCGGGCCGGGGATATCGCCTTGGCCGAATCTTTGGGGGCATCCATGAAGGGGCTCATGCTGGAGATAGATTCGCTGGCTTTTGAATTATCGCAGTTCCGGGCCGAAGACTGGCTTTCTGCCGCGGATTCGTGGGGCGGATTCCGGGACAACGCCTGGCACCTTATCACAATCTGGGGAGAGACGGAAAGCCTTCGGCTGAATGACTACGCAAACCGCGCCTGGAGCGGCCTTACGCGCCAATATTATCTGCCACGCTGGGAACTGTTCATAGACAGTCACATTGACTGCCTGAAGCGCGGCGTACCGTTTGACCCTGAGGCGTTTGCAAAGGACTGCAAGGCCCTTGAACTGCGCCTTGCCCGCCATGCGCCACAATTCAAGACCGCCACGGTTATGACGTATAACGTTGGTGCGCTGTCAAAGACACCCGGCCAAAACCGGGTATCTGACATTGCCTCAGTGCTGAAGCCTTCCTCCCTTGCGGCCCTTCAGGAACTTGACAGTTGCAACCGGCGTTCTCCGATTTTCCAGTTAGAGGAGTTGTCTAAGGCCCTTGACGGCAGGCCTTTCCACTTTGCCAGGGCGTTCCCCTTTGCCGGCGGCGCGTATGGGAACGGAGTGCTCTCCCGGGAACCTATAGTGGCCTCTTTCACCGTTTCCCTCCCCCAGGCCGATGGTGCCGAGCCCCGCTCAATGGCCGTGGTGGAGACTGCCGAACTTGTGTTCGCTTCAGTGCACCTTGACCATGTTGGCAGGGAGGCAAGGCTCCGGCAGACTTCGGCCATAAACGACTGGTTTTCCAAGCATTACAGCGGCACCCTGAAGCCGGTCATCCTTTGCGGAGACTTTAATTCCAAGCCGGATTCCGAAGTGATAGGCCTTATGGGTAAACACTGGCAGCGGCTCTCCGGGACGGATTTCACTTATTCCACGGATAATCCCCACGGCTGCATAGACTACATATTCTCCTGGTGCGGCGGCGCCCCGGTAAAGGCCTCTTCGGCCCGCGTTGTCACCGAGGCCGGCCAGTTGTCGGACCACTTCCCCGTTTCAGTCTCCGTGGAGTACTAGGGGTGCCAATTTGGTCATTCGGCCTTTTTTACATATCTTTGCAGCAGATTTTTCCAAAAACAGTATTATGAGATCCGGGCGAAGGTGCCACTGAGCAGTGCGCTCAAGGGGTATTGTACCCTTGTGGGGCCGGGGACCCGGGATTCGTTCTTTATAATACTGCTAATCTATGTCAAGCAAAAACTACACGCTTGTTGCCTGGACGGAGAAAGGCAATCTCCGCATGGTTCCATCACTTGTCAACGTTGCGGCCGAACCCTACAAGGAAAGGATTGAGCGCCTGGAAGCCCAGTGGGAAGACGTGGAGGACGAGATAGGATGGCTCCTTGCACGGAGCAGGGCCCACGAGAGGTTCGCAAGGTTCCTCCTCAGCGTCGGATACCCGAGGGAAGCCTACGAGGAGTACCGGAATGCAGCCATGGTCTGCGCCTGGTGCTCGGACGGGCTCTGGCTCCAGGGAGAAGCCTGCGACTTCCCCGCCCTGCCGCTCCTGTACCGGTTCCTCTCCATGCATAGGCAATGCGTAAGACTGGCCATGAAGGACGAGTTCCTCCGAAACCGCTACAAAGGCAGCGACCTTGAGGGCCACTACCTCTTCTTCACGCTGGACGACCAGATCACCGACAGGGAGTTCTCAGAGAGCTATGCGAGCATGAGGGCATGGAGGTTCGGGAAGGCCGAAAATGGGAGGCCAGGCGGCGTTAGAGCCCGGCGGCAAGGTCCGGGCGGTTGGTGGTGATTACATCTACGCCAAGGTCCTTGAGGTACTTCATTTCCTCAGGGCTGTCTACGGTCCAGACATTGACCGTAAGGCCGAGGGCATGGGCGCGCTCCACCCAGTCCGGGTGCTTGTGGAAGGCGATGAAGTGGTAATCGATGCCGTTGATACCGTCGGCGTGTATTTTTTCGGGCTCTTCAACGCCTTCAAGATACTGGTTGCCGAAGCCTGGAAGGTTTGCGGCAATCCACTTGCAGGCGTCGTAGCTGAATGAGATGAACATCACGCGCTGCGGATCCAGCAGGCCGTGGGCCCTGAGTTGCCACACGCACCGCCGGGTAAGTTCCAGAGTGGCCTCCACGGTATCCTGCGGCTTTACCTCCAGCACCATCATACAGGCCGATTTTGCCCCCTGATGCAGGTACTCGTTGAGTGTGGGGATGGTTTCACCGTTTGGAAGACGGGTCCCAAGAAGCTGTCTGTAAGTGCTTGTGTGAATGGGAATTCCCGCAATTGATGGGTCATGGTTCACAACCACCACGGAGTCTGCGGTAAGGTGGACATCAAACTCGCTGCCCCAGAAACCGGCATCCTGCGCGGCCCTGAGCGCCGCAATGGAATTCTGGGCATAACCGGCCTCCGGGCACTGCCAGTAACCGCGGTGGGCGCACACTTTCTGGGCTTTCACGGGCGCTGCCGCCAGCGCCAGAAGCGTAAAGAACAAAACAAGTTTTTTCATAGCGTGAAGTTACTAATTTTTTTGTACCTTTGAAAACTATGGACAAACTATTACTCATAGACGGCCACGCGCTGGTATTCAAGATGTACTACGCGTTCCTCCGCAGGCCCATGATAAACTCCAAGGGACAGGACATGTCCATCCTTTACGGGTTCACCAAACACCTCCTGGAAATGTTCCAGAGGGAAGCGCCCACGCATGTTGCCGTGGCCTTCGACCCTCCGGGAGGCACTTTCCGCAATGAGATGTACCCGGAGTACAAAGGCACCCGTCCGCCCACCCCGCAGCTTATCATAGATGCCCTGGAGCCCCTCACGGAACTTGTGAAGGCCATGAACATCCCCGTTGTGATGGTTCCCGGTTTTGAGGCCGATGACGTGATAGGCTCCATTGCCACCCAGTATGCCGGAGAGTCGCTTGACGTGTTCATGGTTACCCCGGACAAAGACTACGGGCAGCTTATCGGCCCTCATGCATTCCAGCTGAAGCCAGGCAAGGCCGGCTCCGAATCCGAACTTGTGGGCGTGGCGCAGCTCTGTGAAAAATGGGGCATATCCGCGCCTTCCCAGGTGATAGACATGCTTGCCATCTGCGGAGACACCGCCGACAACGTCCCCGGCGTAAAAGGCGTCGGAGAGGTTGGCGCCGCAAAACTAATAGCAAAATACGGCACGGTTGAAAACATCTACAGCCACATACAGGAACTGACGCCACGCATGCAGGCGCAGTTTGAGGAAGCCAGGCCTCACATGGCACTTTCCAAGGCCCTTGTGACCATAAAAACAGACATGGAGCTTCCCGTAACGCTGCAGGACATGCGTTACACCGGAGAGTTCCAGGGCAAGCTGGCGCAGCTTTTTGACTTCTATGAATTCAGCTCGCTGAGGCGGTTTCTGGAAGGACACATCTCTCAAGGAGACGCTGTTCCCACCACGGGAGCACCTGTCATTTCAACCAAAGCCGAAGGCGCAGCGGAGAAACCTCCTGTCACGGAGATTAAAGAGATATCCCTTCATGAACTTATAGGCAGGCACCCCGCCAAACTCGGCATCGTAATTTCCGGCAATAAGATAACCCTTTCCGACGGTTCTGCATCGGCAGTGGCCGAAATCGGCCCGGATGTAAAGGACATTCTGGAAAACCCAGCCATAGAGAAATACGGAGACAATCTCAAGAAGGCGGCAAATACGCTGATGTCTCAGGGAATATGCCTTGAAGGGCGCTGGAACGACGTCCGGCTCATGCACTATGTGATTGACCCGGAACGCAGCCATGATCCGGCGCAGCTTTCAAAAACTCTCCTTGGAATTGATTTTGAGGCGGTTCCGGAGAAGGTGTCCACGGGCTCCCTTTTTGACGACATCCCGGACGACGACGAGCCTTCCCGCAGCCTTGAGGCAGCCTCAATGGTGCTTCTTGGGGATGCCCTCCGCGGGAATCTCCCGGACTTCTACGACAACATGGAAGAGCCTCTGTCCAAGGTACTTGCAAAGATGGAGCGGGATGGCGTAAAGGTAGACCTCCGGCAGCTTTCTCATTTTGCCGATTCACTCAGGGTGGAGCTCACGGAGCGCGAGGCCCGTATACGAGAAATGGCCGGGGAGCCCGCCCTCAACATCTCCTCCCCAAAGCAGGTGGGAGACATCCTTTTTGAAAAACTAAGACTGGACCCCAAGGCCAAAAAGAGCTCCAGGGGGCAGTATTCCACGGATGAAGCCACCCTCCAGGAAATCGCAGACCGTCATCCCATAGTAAACGAAATCCTGGAATTCCGGGCCGTCAAAAAACTCCTTTCCACCTACATAGAGCCTTTCCCGTCGTATGTAAGCGAGGCCGATGGCCGCGTGCATACCACGTTCAATCAGGCGCTTACGGCAACCGGGCGCCTGTCCAGCTCCAACCCCAACCTCCAGAACATCCCCATCCGCACGGAGCGCGGCAAAGAAATCCGCAAGGCCTTTGTGCCAGGGACTCCGGACGGCGTCATCGTTTCGGCCGACTACTCCCAGATTGAACTCAGGATCATGGCCCATTTAAGCGGAGACGAGCACCTCTGCACCGCATTCCGGGAGGGCGTGGATGTCCACGCCGCCACCGCCGCCAAGATTTTCGGGAAACCGGTTTCGGAGGTGACAAGGGAGGAAAGAGGACAGGCCAAAACCGCCAACTTCGGCATCATGTACGGGATCTCGTCCTTCGGCCTGGCTCAAAGGCTGGGGCTTTCAAGAAGCGCCGCCAAAAGCCTCATAGACGACTATTTCGCCTCGTTCCCGGCCATCCGCAGTTTCATAGATTCGTCAGTGGCCTTTGCCAGGGAGCACGGTTATGTGGAGACTCTCTTCGGCCGGCGCAGGTATCTCCCGGACATCCATGCGCACAATGCCACCGTACGTGCACTGGCCGAACGCAATGCCGTCAACGCCCCCATCCAGGGGACTTCGGCCGATATAATAAAGCTTGCCATGATTGGCGTGGCGGCGCGCCTGAATGAAGGCGGGTTCCGCTCCCGGATGGTGCTCCAGATCCACGACGAACTTGTGTTTGACGCCATTCCCTCTGAGGTTCCCGCCCTCAAGGCCATGGTGGTTGAAGTAATGGAAAACGTGATTAAACTGTCCGTGCCGCTTACCGTGGAGTGTTCGGCCGGCTCAAATTGGCTGGAGGCCCATTAGCCATGGAAAACGATAAAGATCTCATACAAAGAGCCCTTGCCGGAGACCAGATAGCCTACCGCATGCTCTACCAAATCCACGAGCCCTCTGTCCGGGGGCGCGTGAGCGGCTATTTCAAATGGAAGGCCGATGTAGACGATGTTGTATCCGAGAGCTTCCAGAAGGCGTTTTCGGCACTTTCGGCCTTTGACTCGTCAAGGGAATTCCGGCCGTGGCTCATAACAATTGCCACACGCACGGCGCTGGACCACCTTTCCAGCATCAAGAGGGAAGACAACAAGAAGGAAGGGATTCTGAACAAGGCCTCGCAGGGAGACCCTATGGGCGCGGAACTCACGGACACCACCCCGGAAGAGGAGATCATCCAGGACGAAGTCCATCAGAGGCTCATGCAGTATATAGACGAGCTTCCGTCATTGTACAAGGACGTAATGATAAAATACATGATAGAAGAACTTGAGTACGAGGAAATTGCAAAGGAACTTGGGCTTGAGTTAAATACTGTGCGCACCCGCATCAGGCGCGGCAAGCAGCACCTTTCGGAAATGATGTTAAGGGGGGAAGTGGAATGACGTTTGAGGATTTTATAGGGTTTATTGAGAAAGACTTTGAGCTTTCATCAGAGCAGAGGGAGCGCTTTGCCGCCCTTGACGGGCTGTACCGTGAGTGGAACGCCCGGATAAATGTTATCTCCCGGAAGGACATCGATGGCATTTACGACCACCATGTGCTTCATTCTCTGGCCATTGCGCGGTACCTCTTGACGGTTCCGGGCCTATGGGAGGAGTTCTCTTCGGCATCCATTCTGGACCTTGGCACCGGCGGCGGTTTCCCCGGAATTCCGCTGGCCATCCTGTTCCCTTCGGCACAGTTTGTACTATGTGATTCCGTGGGGAAGAAGACCATTGTGGCGTCTGCCGTCTCAAAGGCGCTGGGGCTTTCCAACGTTTCTGTAGTCAACGCCCGGGCCGAATCCCTTGGCCGCAACTTTGACTTTGTGGTTTCCCGCGCCGTTGCCTCTCTGCCGGATTTCTACCCTTGGGTGAAGGGCTGCTACACCCACGGCATCCTGTACCTCAAAGGCGGGGATGTGGCCGAAGAAATAGCTTCTGTCATGGGCAGGCACAAGCTCCCCCGCGGTTCCGTAAGCACCTGGCCCGTTTCCTCATGGCTCCAGGATCCTTACTTTGACGGGAAACTTGTAATCCATATCAGGAAATAGGAGGGTATAGGTCCCCAAATCCATGGCCACCCTCGGCCATGTAAGAGGGAGGGGCCCGCTGGCAAAGCCAGTGGGAGGGGTCGCGAAGCGACGATTTGGGGACCTATACCCTCCTATTTCCTGATATGGATTACAAGTTTCCCGTCAAAGTAAGGATC
>JAFVDC010000016.1 GCA_017478685.1 Bacteroidales bacterium
AAGACCCTCAACATAATGGTGAACAAGAACGCCGTTCCTAAGGAAATCCTCAAAAAGATTGGCCTGAAGTAGCAGATGAACCTTATTAGACACATTCCCAATACAATCACCCTGATGAATCTCCTGTGCGGAGTTATCGGGGTGATGGCCGCTGTTGTGGGAAGGACAGACATCGCGTTTTTCCTCATGCTTGCCGCCGCCTTATTCGATTTCTGCGACGGTCTGGCCGCAAGACTGCTGGGGGCGTATTCCGTTATCGGGAAGGAGTTGGACTCACTGTGTGATATGGTAAGCTTCGGGGTACTTCCCTCCGTAATGCTGGTGTATGCATCCGTGAACTCCAGCCTCTCACCCCAATGGCTGAGCTACATACCTGTCTTCCTTGCCCTCATGAGCGCCCTCAGGCTTGCAAAGTTCAATGTGGACGAGCGCCAGACCACGGATTTCATAGGGGTTGCCACACCTACGGCGGCCATAATGAGCGGAGCGCTGTGCTACAGCGGCATGGAACTTCCCGGATGGTTCTACCCCGCCTTTGCAGTGGTCATGGGCCTTCTTCTAGTGAGCGAGATCCCCATGTTCGGCATGAAGATAGCAAAAGGCCATAAACTCCTGGACACCAAGCGTATAGTGTTTCTTGTCCTGGCCGTGGCCTCCATTGTCGCAATCATTGTCTTCGGCCTCAACTGGAGCATTGCAGTCCTTGCCATCTTCAGCATTTACATTGCAGAAAACCTTGTCTTATGGATAGCGAAACCAAGAAACTGACGCCCCTGAAATTCCTCCCGGACAAACAGGACACCCCGTGGGGAAGCATAGAATACAAACTCGCAGACCTTGGATTCATAGACTCCATGGCCTCTGAGGGGTGGCTTGGAGGAAACACCATCGGAGACATAATGCAGACCTACCTCGAAAGAGTTTCCGGAGAAACTTCCTTCAACTGGTACGGCACGCAGTTCCCGGTGCTTGTAAAGCGCATGCACGTAAAAGGCTGCACTCCCCTTCACCTGAACCCGGACGACGAAGCCGCCGAGCAACGCTACGACGCATTTGGAAAAACGGCCCTCTGGTATGTGGAGGACGCCGGCAAGGATGCCGCCCTTTACCTTGGATTCAAGAAGGAGGTTGGCGCCGCCCAGCTGTATGAAGCCGGCCAGGACGGCTCCATCACCTCCCTTCTTCATAAGGTAAAGCCCTCAAAGGGAGAGTTTTATCTCATTACGCCCGGAATGGTCCATTCGGCAAAGGATGTAACGCTCCTTGAAGTATCGGAAGCCTCCGAGCTCAGTTTCAACCTTGACACCGACCTTGAAGAGGCCTTCGACCTTGTGGACATGGGAGCCTGGAGAAATCCCCTTCCAAAGCCCGAAGGCACGCTCATCGTGTCCCTCCCCCAGTTTACCGTAAACGCCATTTCCCTGTCGCAGGCCCTCAAAAGCCACCGCGACGAAGACGACACCTTCCTCCTTTACATAACCCTTGAGGGAGAGGCCGTCATCCAGGCCCATTCCAACAACTACAAAGTTGCCAAAGGAGACCTTATAATGATTCCGGCCGAAGTCCAGGACTTCGCCCTTCTCCCTGCCGCCCCGGATACCGTCCTCCTTGAAGTGAGGATGGACCCCAGGCCGGATAACGACATTGTTTCTGAACCGATAGACGATGGAAGTCAGGATTGACAAATACCTTTGGGCAATAAGGGTATTCAAGACACGCTCCGAAGCCACAGATGCCTGCAACGGCGGAAAAGTCAAAATTGGCGGTGTCAACGCAAAGCCGTCCAAGGACGTACGCCCCGGAGACATCATAAATGTACGCAAAGGCGCCGTAAACTTCACCTACAGGGTGATAGATGGCCTTGAGAAGCGCGTGGGCGCAAAAGTGGTCCCCGAATACGCCGAAAACCTCACGCCACAGGAAGAACTGGACAAACTCCGCGCGCCGGTGGAAACCTTCTTTGTCACCCGCGACCGCGGCGCCGGCCGTCCCACCAAGAAGGACCGCCGTGAAATAGAGGAACTCTGGGACCAGATGGACTTCTAACGCCCGCAGATATCCTTGAAAGTGCAGCAGGCACAGATTTTTGTATCCTCTGTGCGGCTCCAGGAAAGATCAAGATTAACTATATCTGAAAGCATGGCCGAAAGCCGTGCTTTCATTTCTGCGGTCCTCGCAGGGTCTTCGGGCACTTCCGGGAGGGGGTCCGAGTACATGTGCCGGATAGAATAGATTGAGTTTACGAACCTGCGGCCGCTGAACTCCGAAACTCCGTGGCACAAAAGGTTATAGACAAAAAGCTGGAGCTCGATCTTTGAGTTTTCGCGGTCGTCGTCCACCTTTCCCGTCTTGTAGTCCACAATGCGGAGTTCACCGCTCCGGTAGCTGTCCAGCCTGTCTATGTAACCGTGCAGCTTGAAGCCGTCAAATTCCCCTTCATAGTGCTGTTCCAGGCCTATAATCTCAAATCCAGGTGCCCCGGCCGAAGCAAGAAGGGAGGAGTCGTATTTAAGGGTTGAAAGGACATAGTCCAGAATAACCTCCTCCAGCACAAGGTTTCGGCCCGTAACCTCAATGGAGTGCATCTCGCTTATCACCTCCCTCCGGATAATGGCCTTGAGATCTCCGGTGTTCTTGCGGAAATCAGAGAGCATCTTGGGGGTAATTACCCGCGCCCTGCCATAAAGGTCCTGCATCACATGGTGGTAAACGTTCCCCAGCATGCGTGAGTCAAGGGATTCGGCAACTTCGTCGTCGGTCTTCAGGCCCTTCACCGTCTGGTAGTAGAACATTGCCGGGCAGTCCATGTAATTCTTGAGTGCCGATGCCGACAGCAGCTTCCCCCTCACGATATCCACGTGCTCCCTAGTCTTCTCAATCTCCTCCTCCGGCTTAGGAGCCTCGATGGGGGCGGCCGAAGAAACCCTTTTGAGATTTACGCCGAAGTGATACTCCAGCTGCTTTATATAGCGGCTCTCCTCCCCCGATTTCAGGCCTTCCGTGCGGCTGTCGTACACAAGCCACACATGCTCCGGGCGCTCTATCATGCGGTAGAAATAATACGCCCACACGGCATCCTGGAACTCATAAGTAGGAAGGCCGAAGCCCTTTCTGAGCTGCGGAGGAATGAAGGAGGGACTCACGCTGTGCCTTGGGAACATCCCCTCATTGGCACTCAGCACCACAAGGTACCTGAAATCCAGCGCACGGGTTTCCAGGGGGCCCATTATCTGAAGTCCGCTCAGGGGCTCTCCCTTGAACGGGACGGATATTCCCTGCAGAAGCCTCCGGATAATCCTCATGTGGGTGACGGGCAGTACCTCAAGGTCCGTTCCCCTCAGGATATTGAGCTGGGTTATGCAGCGCTTTGCAAAGTCCACCTCCAGCATCATGCCGGAATCCCCGGCCAGCGAGCGCCCGATATACCCCACAATTTCCGTAAAATAGTCCTCCAGAGAGTGATTCTGGGCGGCCGATGCAAGTGAAAGGTCTTCCGTTACAGGGTTGAAAACCAGATTGAGGAGCGGCCCGCCATGTAGTTCATGCTGCGGGATATAGTACTTCGCCTGCGCTTTCACCTTGTCCAGAACCGCACGCTCCTCCTCTGAAAGGAGGTCCCGGAAAAGCCCGGAAGCAAACACCGCCCTTACCGCCGCATGGTAGAAATACCATCCGTCCGGACGCTTCCTTAGCCTTAGCTGAAGCATGCTCAGCGCATCCAGGAGCGTATACACGGCGCTTGCCGACATTGGGTAACCCATAGTCACATTGATGGAGTCGTATGACGGCGGAATGGAACTGAGAAGAGGCAGAAGGAGGGACTCATCCGGGAGCACGAAGGCTGTTTCCACACTGTTTCCGGAGGTTTGTGACAATACCCAAGGCGCCAGTTTAGCCTGCCCCACAGACGAAGGGACATCCACTACCGTAATCTCAGGGACACGGAGCCCTTCAGGGTCTATTGGGAATGCCTGGGGAAACTCCAGGACATTCTTTTCCATGAAGAAAGACGACTTATTGGCAGGATTCTTTATCAAGGAACCTGAGTAATCCCAGGAGAATTCGGCAAGTCCGGCATCCCTCATGCGTCTCAGAAGGAGTTTCTCGCACTCGTTAAGGGCATTGAGCCCAACAAAGACATACTTTACGGTTTCCGGAAAAACGGCATCCAGGACATCCCTTACAGGCACTCCCGCCTTGAGGGTGGATGCAAGCGCGCGGTAAACCATGCCTTCATAGGCCATCCCCTTTTCCTTGAGCCTTGCGTTGAAACTCTCATAAAGAGGGAAAAGGATGTTCCATAGTTTTACGAACCTTCCCTTTATCCCGTCGTCGGGGTTCTTTATGTCCCGGAAATGGCCAAGGAAACTCTCTATAGCCTCCTTCTGGGTTGGAGTAAGATAGTCAAAGCTGTCCTGTATCTCCTTGAATTCCAGAACATTCCTGAAAAGCCCGCGGGGATCCGCAAGGTATTTGTCGGCGTCATCGAAGTCCGCCAGGATAACCTCCCCCCAGAAAATGAAGTCGTCAAGGGGTTCGGCCGCGGGATTCAGGGCCTTGTAGCAGTCATAAAGTTCCAGGATAAGGCTCAGCTTGTCCGTGGCATGGACTCCGTTGACCCTATAAAAAAAGTCGTTGATGGTAAAGAGCGGCGGCACCATCAAAGGCCTTTCCCCAACCATCTCCCCAAGGTATTTCTTGAAAAACACCATTGAGCGACGGTTGGGAAAGACAAAGCAGGTATGCTCTATGTCGGGGCCTTGGAAATAATGGGCGGCCACCTGCCTCAGGAATTCGGTCAAAGCCTATCTGAATTCGTAGGAATAAGGGAGACGGGCCATGGGCTTTCCGCTGCGGGAGGAAAGGATGCCGTTAATCTCCTGTCCCATGCCTTCAAAGGGAGTGCCCGCAAGGATGGACGGCTCGCTTGAGCCCTGACCAAGGCTTTCCATGATCTGCTGGGCAAAGGTGAGAGGTGCGGGGAATGCTGCAGTACGGATTTCGTCGGGGCCGATTCCGGCAAGGGAGGCGGCGTAGACAAGGGCATCCTGAAGGGTGCCGATTTCATCCACAAGCCCGATCCCGAGGGCGTCGGAACCCATCCACACACGGCCCTGGGCAATCTCGTCTACGGCCGAAGGAGCCATCTTGCGGCCATCGGCCACAAGGTTCACGAAGTTCTCGTAGATGTCCTCCACGCTTGCCTGCATGTAGTCAAGCTCTGTTTTGTCGAAGGGACGCATGAGGGAGAACATGTCCGAGTGCTTGTTGGAGCCAACGGTCTCGAAGTTCACGCCTACTTTCTTTGTAACCTTGGAGAACTCAGGAATCATGGAGAACACGCCGATTGAGCCGGTGACGGTATTTGCATCGGCATAAATTTTCTCGCAGCCGTTGGAAATCCAGTAACCGCCGGATGCCGCATAGTTGCCGAAAGATGCCACAAGGGGCTTTTTGGCCTGCAGGCTGTCAAGGGCTGTGCGGATTTTAACGGATGCCGAAACGCTTCCGCCGGGAGAATTCACACGAAGCACAACGGCCTTGATGGAGTTGTCGTTGGCTGCCTTGTTAATTTCCCTGACAAAGCGGTCTCCGTCAATGTTCATATAGTCTTCGGCGTCAACAATTTCGCCATCTGCGTAAATGATTGCCACATTGGGCTTCAGGACAGGCGAAACCTTTGCAAGGGCGTAATCGGCAAAGGGAATGAGCTTAAGCTTTTCCTCGCTTTCCACGCCGGCAAGGGTGCAGAGCTTCTCAACAAGCTCGGAGCGCGTCATGAGGGCGTCCACAAGGCCGCTAGCAAGGAAATCCTCAGGCTCGGCAAGGGCAAGACGGTCTACGAGGGAGTTGAACTCTTCCTCCGTGATTTCCCTTGAAGAGGAAATGGCCGAAGTGAGGGTTTTCCAGGCCGAATTTATCATAACCTGGTTCTGCTCACGGTTTTCCGGGGAAGCGGAATTACGGATGAACATTTCTCCGGCGCTCTTGTACTTTCCGTGACGGATGAGCTGGACATTGACGCCAAGCTTGTCAAGGATGTCCTTTACAAAGGTCATCTGGCTTGAAAGGCCGATGAGCTGGTAGCTGAACCCGTGATATGAAGACAGGTACACCTTGTCCGCCACCGTGGCAAGGTAGTAAGACCCGTTGGAGGGAGACTCCAGCCAGGCGATGACGGGCTTTCCGCTGCGTCGGAATTCTGAAAGCGCCCTTCTGAACTCTTCTGCGTGTGCAAGGCCTGCAGTGGCGCCTTCGGGCCTGAGGAGAATGTACTTTACGCCGGGGTCTGCGGCTGCAGCCTCAACGGCATGGATTGCATCCAGAAGACCAATCTGGGCGTCCGGCATGCTGAAGCTTCCGCCAAGGGAGAAGGTAGGAACCGGATTCTCCTGGGTCTGCTCCGCGATAACGAACTTTGACATGTCAAGGTCCAGTACGCCTTCCTTGGGAAGAGGTGCGCCGGAGCCGCTTGCAAGAGCGCCGGCGAATATTACAATCATGAAGATAAAGGCCAGAATCCTGAGCACTATGAGTGCACAGATTACCGCCAACATGGTCTTTACAAACTCTTTCATATATTTGAATATTAATTACTTGACTAATTCTGTGGCTGCATTCCAGGATAAATTCTCCTTGTAGAACGCATCCAGCACGCGGGACCCCATCCTGGGCAGGTACATTGAAAGTCCGCTGTATGAATCGGCATTAATTTGAATCCCAAGGAAGGACGGAGTGTGGTCCTTGTAAATCACAACCTTTCCAAGGGCGGCGTCAAACTCCTGAAGGTCTTCCTCAGATGCACCGGATTTGGCCAGGATGTCCCTCAAGTCATAGAAGAAATGCCGGCCGGCGCGGTAGTAACGCTGGATGGAATCTGCATTAACGGCGCCCATGGCAACGCGGTATTTCTGGAACAGGGGCTTGCATACCGCGGCAAAATCTTCCAGGTAACGGGTGTCCACCGCCGAAATTGTGGCGCAGCGGGTGTCAGTGCCTTCCGGGAGGACCCTGTACTGTTCAAAATAGTCCCGGCACACCTGAACGGGATCCGGGGAATCCGTGACAAGGCGCGAGGCCAGGATCTTATAGTTAAAGCCATCGGCAAGAATTTCAGTGGGAGAAAAACCTATTACGGAGGCCATGTCCTTGAGTTCGTAGGCAACCTCTATGCAGGCCATGAGGCAGGCGTCGAAAAGGATGTAGTCCATATGGCACGGCAGGGCGTCACGGAAAGCCCTTATTTCCATTTCAACGGACCCTGAGGGGTCGTCGTCCTGGCCGATTGACTTTACATGAGGATACTCAGGAAGGGGCTCGAACTCCTCCTGGGAGAAAACTCCGCGGCCCCTTATGGACAGGGTGGACAAGGAACTGCCGCCATGGGCTTGCTCGTATACCGCGGGGTCCTTGTAATAGCCGTCCGGAAGATAGCCTGTGCCATGGGAAGAGAGGACTATCCCATAGTGGCTTCCGGGGAATTCGTCCACAACGGTCTGGAGGGCCTCCTTCATGACATTGCCGCCGAACATCTGGTCAAAGCCTCCCCAAGTACGGATGGTATCACGCACGGCTTTTCCGTTTCTGTCGCGGTATAGCCGGTATAGGGCTGCCGGAGCCTCCATTTCCTTTTTTGAGCCGATGCGTGAAAACACCACCAGCACATGCTCAGTGGCAAAAATGCCGGAAGGGATGTCGCTGTCCTCCAGTTCCGCAAGGTCATCGGAGAGATACCCGGCAAGGGAGTTTCGGCCTCCGGACACCATGATCATTACATTACGGTCTATAACGGGGGTTACCCTGCCCTTGGTCTGGGGAACATAAGATGAGCCTTCGGAGGCATGGTGGTTTGTCTCGAAATAGCGGTCCTTGGCGCAGGAGAGAGCCAGTGCCAGAAGGATTGCGAGGGGGAAGAAAACCCGTATTTTACGTAAATACCTCATCTTATCTCGCAAAGTTAATGAAATTTTCATATATTTGTACAAATGGAACAAATACGCTTATGAAACAATTTGCAAAGACAATGATATCGCTGCTTGGAAGCGCCGCCATCGTGGGCGGCTGCGGGGCTCCGTCGGACAAACCGGAGAATGACTTCAAATACACCATAGACTCTTTCGCAGACCTCAAGGTGATGCGTTACCAGATTCCCGGCTGGGAAAACCTTACCCTCCAGCAGAAGGAATACGCCTATCACCTTGCCGAAGCCGCAAAATACGGCCGTGACATACTCTGGGACCAGAATTGCAAGGACAACCTCAGGGTGCGTCACGCCATTGAGGCCATCCTGGAAACCCCGGCCGAAGACAGCGAAGACTACAGGAATTTCGTGGTCTACGCAAAAAGGGTGTTCTTCTCCAACGGCATCCATCACCATTACGCAGAGGACAAGATTTTCCCCGCCTGCCCCAGGGAGTATTTCGCTTCGCTCCTTGACAAGGCCGGAGTAACAGACCCCGGCCTCCTGGATATCATCTATGACCCCGCCATCTATCCCCAGAGGCGCTCCACGGAAACGTCCGGAGACATAGTGAAACAGTCGGCCGTGAACTTCTATGAAAACGTCACCCGCTCAGAGGTGGAGAAGTACTATGCCGGAATAGTGGACCCCAAAGACCCCCATCCCATTTCCTACGGCCTCAACACCAAGGTCGTGAAGGGCAAGGACGGCGTCATCCGGGAGCGTCCCTGGAAGGTTGGAGGCATCTACTCCCCTGCCATTGAGAAAATCTGCGAAGAACTTGCAAAGGCCCGCGAGGTTGCCGAAAATGACATCCAGAAGCGTGCCCTGGGGCTCCTCATTGAGTATTACAATACCGGAGACCTCCGCAAGTGGGACCAGTTCAATATCGAATGGGTGAAGGACACCATCGGCACGGTGGATTTCATCAACGGCTTCATCGAGGACTACAATGACCCTCTGGGCCGAAAAGCCTCCTGGGAAGGCTACGTGAACATCAAGGACTTCGAGGCTGCCGCCCGCACCGTGACCCTGTCGGCCAACGACCAGTGGTTCGAGGACCATTCCCCGGTGGACCCGCGTTTTAAGAAATCGGTCTGCAAGGGAATTTCCGCGCGGGTCGTCAATGTCGGCGTCATCGCCGG
>JAFVDC010000017.1 GCA_017478685.1 Bacteroidales bacterium
ACCATACTTCCGGAAGGCTCAAAGTGGCCCCGGAACACACTGAAGACCATGTGCTTCAGAAAATGGCCAAGCCGTCCTTCAAGCTCTTCGAGCGTCTTCGCAAGGAATTTGACAAGATCAACCGTGACGCCGGAACCCATGTAGGGCTGGTACCTTATTTTATATCGTCCCATCCCGGCTGCACCCTCAAGGACATGGAGTGCCTTGCAAACAATCCCGCGCTAAAAGGCATCTGGATGGACCAGGTGCAGGATTTCACCCCTACGCCCATGACAACGTCGTCCGTGATGTTCTACAGCGGAATAGACCCCAGGGACATGAAACCCGTGTTCGTGGAGCACGACCCCGGGCGTAAAATGAAACAAAAGTCATTTTTCTTTAAAAATTCTTCAAAAAATAGCGGCAAGCACTTGCAAGGTTCAAAACAAAAGCCTAATATTGCAGGCGGAAAGACTAAACCTAAATACAAATAGAATTTGATTATGCCAGACACCAAGAAAAGACACGTCGTAAGCTTTGAGAAGATGAATGCACTCCATCCGGACTTGGCTGCCGCTTTTCAAGAGAAATACCCCAGAGGCTTCAGCGATTACCTCAATGACCTCGTGAAATATCCCAAACCGGACGGCACCACCTTCTACGCCGTAACGGTGGAAACCCAGGAAGCCATATATCTTGTCAAGATCAATGTCAAGACAGATGACCTTGAAGATGTGGCCCGCTGGCTGGAAGGTGAAGAAGACGCCGAAAACGAGGCCGTGGCCGGCGGAGCACCTGATTCCCCGGAGGATTCCGGAGAAACTCTCCCAGACGACAATATAGCTCAGTATTCATCAGGAGCTGATGACGAATAAGTTTATTTGGGCCCCTTTGCGGGCCCTTTTGCGTAAGGTGCCTGAGAGTACGGCGCTCCTTGGCTTGTCGGTCCTGACAGGCCTTCTTTGCGGTGTGGCCGCCGTGCTCCTGAAGGTTTCCATCCACGCGATCCAGGGCTGGCTTTCCGGCATTATGCCCGGCAGCCGCCTGCCTTACCTTGTGCTTCCAGGCGTGGGAATGCTCCTGAGCCTTCTCATAGTGAGGTACGTGGTTAAGGACAATATCGGCCACGGGGTCACAAAGGTGCTCCAGGCCGTTTCACGCTCAGAGTCAAAAATCAAGCGCCACAACATGTGGTCGTCCCTTGTGACCAGTGCGCTTACAATCGGCTTTGGCGGCTCTGTTGGTGCCGAAGCCCCCATAGTTTACACGGGTGCCGCCATCGGCTCAAATCTTGGCCGATACCTTGGGATGTCCTACCGCGGAATGACCCTTCTGCTTGGTTGTGGTGCCGCCGGCGCCGTTGCGGGCATCTTCAACGCTCCGCTTGCGGGCGTGCTTTTTACGCTGGAGATACTCCTTTTCAATATCTCCATGTCCGGAATCCTGCCGCTTCTCCTGAGCTCCATTTCGGCCACGCTTGTGAGTTATCTCTGCCTTGGAAGGGAAAGCGTCTTTGCGTCCACAACGGTGGAATTCCAGATGGGTAATCTGCCGGCGTATCTGCTTCTAGGGATGCTATGCGGCATTTCTTCCCTGTATTTCATCCATACCACCCTTGGCATGGAAGACAGGCTGTCGCGCCTTAAGAATCCGTATCTCAGGTGGATACTCTGCTCCGTGGGCCTCGGGGTTTTAATCTACCTTTTCCCGCCGCTGCACGGAGAAGGCTACAACTTCCTCATGCCGCTTCTTAACGGGCTGGACCCTGAGATCAGCGGCACGCCCCTTGGCATACTCATGAATTACAGCTGGGGCATCCCCCTGTTTTTCCTTCTGGTTATGCTCCTGAAGGTGTTCTCCATGACTTTCACCAATGCCGGCGGGGGAGTGGGCGGTACCTTCGGCCCTACGCTTTTCATTGGCGCACTGGTGGGTTTTGTGGTGGCCGATGTCATAAACCAGATTGCCCCCGGAGCAGTCCCTGTGGCCAATTTCGTGCTGGTTGGGATGGCCGGCCTTATGGCGGGCGTAATGCAGGCGCCGCTCACGGCCATCTTCCTCATCGCGGAGATTTCCGGAGGGTATCAGCTGCTGGTGCCGCTTATCCTCACTTCGGCCGTAGCGTACGGCACAACGCGTATTTTCGAGAAATATTCCATTTACACAAAGCGAATTGCGGCATCCGGCGAGCTTCTCACCCATGAGGCCGACAAAGCCGTCCTCACGCTCCTCAAAATGGACAATCTCCTGGAAAAGGACTTCCTACCCGTGCGCGTGGACGACACCCTTGGGAAGCTGGTCGAGGCCGTTGCCTCCAGCGAACGCTCCCTGTTCCCGGTTGTAGACGGCAGGGGACGCTTCCAGGGCTATGTAACCCTGGCCGATATCAGGAAGGACATGTTCCACCCGGAGCTGTACGAAGAGCGCCACGTTTTCAACGACCTGAAATCCGCCCCGGAATACGTTCATCCGGAAGAGCCCATGGACTCCGTGATGCGTAAATTCGAGAAAACCGGCGCCTGGAACCTTCCCGTAGTGGACGATGACCGCAAATACGTCGGTTACCTCTCCAAGTCAAAGATTTTCAACGCCTACCGCGAATCACTCAAAGACTTTTCTCAGGACTGATTTCCCTGGGCCTCAAGTTCAGGCGTTTTTAAGAAGTTTCAAGCCAATTCTCTTACGCTCCAGATCCACGCTCAGGACCTGGACTTTTATTTGCTCATGGAGCTTCAGGACCTTAGAAGGCACGGCCATACCTCTTTCTCCCATGTTGGAAGCATGGATGAGGCCGTTTTCGTGAAGGCCGATGTCTACAAATGCCCCGAAGGCAGTTAGGTTGGTCACTATGCCGGGGAGTTCCATCCCTG
>JAFVDC010000194.1 GCA_017478685.1 Bacteroidales bacterium
AAATTGGAAAAGCAGAAAGGCTATTTCGACAAATACGGCATCTGGCTGGCCTTGGTGAGCTGGTTCCCATTTGTCGGTGACGTCTTCTCCATCGCTCTTGGTTTCTACAAAACCAATCCCTGGCTCACCGCCCTTCTCTTTCTGGTTGGCCGAACGCTCCGTTTCCTTGTGTGGACCATTCTTATGGGCATGATATAATCCTCAGGTTTTCGTATAACCATAAGCGTAACATGAACGATATTTTCCAAGGGCTGAACACCCGCCAGAGGGAGGCCGTAGAGGCCACAGAGGGCCGAATCCGCGTTGTTGCGGGAGCCGGGACCGGCAAAACCAAGGCACTCACCCACCGCTACGCCTACATAGTAAACGTGCTGGGCATAGACCCCGCCAACATCCTGTGCCTCACCTTTACCAACAAGGCGGCCGCAGAGATGCGCAGCCGTATCTCCGCCATGGTCCAAAGCGGAGACTACAACGACTTCGTCTGCACCCTGCACGGTTTCTGCGTCAAGTTCCTTCGGCAGGAAATATACCGCCTTGGCTTTCCAAAAAGCTTCACCGTACTGGACGAGGAAGACTCCAAGGCCATCGCCAAGCAGACCATGGACGAGATGGGCATAAAGCGCACCGAAAAGACCGTAAAACAGTTCCTGGAGGCCATAGGGGCCGAAAAAGCCCTTAACGGCTATATCCAGACATATATGCTGCCAGGCTGCAAGATCTCCGACGAAATGCGCCGCACCTCCCGTCTCTGCGGCTACGTAAGCCGCCAGATGAAGCACTATGCGCTGGACTTCGACGACCTAATGAATGTCACAAAGTACATCCTGGACCACTTCCCGGATGCCTGCGAGCACTGGCAGAACGCCCTCAATTACATAATGGTGGACGAAGCACAGGACTGCAACCTTGACGACTGGGACCTTGTGGAGCGCCTCAGCGCCAAGCACCGCAACCTCTTTGTGGTGGGAGACCCGGACCAGGCCATTTACCAGTGGAGGGGCGCACGCCCGGATCTCTTTGTACAGTTTGCCGCAGACAAGACAATAATCCTTGACGAAAACTACCGCTCTACCCCGCGCATCCTTGACATTGCCAACTGCGTGATATCCAACAATAAAAACCGCATTCCCAAGGACCTTTTCACGCGGAAGCCGGAAGGCAGGGCCGTAATCCACTTCCACGGCAAAAGTGAGAAAGAGGAAACGGAATGGATTGTTTCCCAGATAAAAACCCTCCTTTCTGGCGGGGCCAGGCCCAACCAGATTGCCATCCTGTACCGCAGCAGCTATCAGTCCAGGGCCCTGGAGCAAGAACTCCTGAATGCCCATCTGGAATATACCATCTGGGGAGGCATGCGCTTTTTTGAGAGGAAGGAAATAAAGGATGCACTTGCCTATCTGCACCTTGTGAACAACCAGGACGACGACCTCTCCTTCGAGCGCATCATCAACGTGCCTTCCAGGAAATTGGGCCGAAAGTTCCTTGATTCCGTCAGAGCCTTGTCCGAATCCAGGGGCATCTCCCTTTACAGCGCCCTCCAGAGACAGGGGGAGGTGAAGGCGACTGGGGTCATCGGCCTTGTTGAAGATGCAAAGCAGTACGCCAGGGAGCACAGGGTGAGCGACCTTCTGAACCGCCTCCTGGACCGCTCCGGCTACAAGCAGATGGTCCGCGAAGACCAGGACGAGGACAGGCTTGAGAACCTTGACGAACTCCTAAGTTCCATCCGCTTCTATGAAAGCGTCCGCACCCCGGAGGAAAGCACCCTGGCCGACTACCTTCAGGACATAGCCCTCTACACCAATGAGGACCACCGCAAGGACACCCCTACCATCAAACTCATGACCATCCATCAGGCAAAGGGCCTTGAGTTCCCTTACGTGTTTATCTTCGGCCTCAGCGAGGGCATTTTCCCCAACATGCGCACAATCCGCGAGGGCAAGACAGAAGGCGAGGAAGAGGAGCGGAGACTAATGTATGTTGCCGTCACAAGGGCTCAGCAGGCGCTTTTCCTCACGGAATCCGAGGGCTTCAACATCTCATCAAAGACAAACAAGTACCCTTCCCGTTTCCTTGCCGAAATAAAACGGGAGCTGCTGGTGACGGAAGGCGTGGTGTCCCCTGAACTTTGGAAAGGAACAAAGAACCTCTCACATGTGCTGGACGAGGATTTCGAGGATGAGCGCGCCGACTACAACGACTCCCCTTTCCATCTTGGCGACACCGTCACCCACCCCGTCTTCGGGGAAGGCCGGATTGTGGGGGCCAACAAGGATTACACCAGCTTTGAGGTGGAATTCGACAACGGATCCACAAGGACCCTCCGCGCAGGATTCCTGAAACAGTCGGATTTACCGGAATAGAGAGCTAGCCCTTGAAAGTGTATCCGGCTTTTTCAACTGCGGCTCTAATGTCTTCGGCCTTGGCGGGGCCCTTTATGGTAAGGGTCTTGCGGCCGGCGCTGGCCTTGGCCTCCTCTACCCCGGGAATCTCTTCCACGGCGCGCACAACGGCGGCTTCGCAGTGGCTGCAGTGCATTCCTTCAACAGTGTATACGGTGGTATTGGGATCCACAGTTTTTTTGGAAAACCTCTCAAATAGTTTCATGGCAAGTGCAAAAGTTATAAGTAAGGTTAATATAATGGCGCAGACAAGTTTGAAAACGCCCGGTCCCGCCATCCCGTGCATGTGGGCCGAATGGGGCATGTTGACTGGCACCTCAAGGCCTGCGGCGTTTACTCCAAGGCCGAAAAGGACAGAGAACACGACTATGGTAAGAAGGTAAATCCAGGTGAAACGCCGCCCCATGGACTTTCTTATCACAAGGATGGACGCAAGGTTCACGGCCGGCCCCGCCATCAGCATCACAAGCGCCGCTCCGGGAGACAGCCCCTTCATGATAAGCGCTGCGGCAACGGGAATGCTGCCCGTGGAGCAGATGTACATGGGAACTGCCACCACCAGGATTACGAGCATCTGGAGAATGGGCTCGGAGCCGAAGCTCAGGAAAAACTCGTCCGGCACCGCCACCTGGATGAGCGCCGCCACAACAAGGCCTATCACCAGGCGCCCGCCAATGTCCTGGATCATCTGGTAGTAGGCATACCTCAGAACCCTCCAGACACGGTTTCCGCTTTCTACCTCACAGGAGCCGGACGCCGAAACATCGGCATCATCATCCTCCGGGACAAAGCGGTTTACAAGAAGTCCGCCGCAAACGCCGGTTACAAGCGCCGCAACGGGACGGATAATGGCAAAGCCAAGCCCCATAAGGGAGAACGTGGCCAGGATGGAATCTATTCCGGTCTGGGGAGTTGCTATAAGAAATGATGCAACGGCGCCTTTTGACGCCTTTTCCCTCCTCAGGCCGACCGCCGTGGGGATTACCCCGCAGGAGCAAAGCGGCAGCGGGATGCCAAGGAGCGCAGCCCACAGAACCGCCCAACGGTTGTTCTTTGACAAATACTTGTTATAGAAGCCTTTAGGGACAAATACATGAAGTATGCCTGCAATGAGAAAACCCAGCAGAAGGTACGGGGCCATCTCGCATACTACATTAAGAAGTGATTGTAAAAAGTCTTTCATGGTTTAAAGCAGGGAGTCAAGCTCCTCTATCTGACGGGGAGCCGTGCACCAGCTGGTGCAAAAACGGGTATTGAACCGACCGTCCGGAAGTTTACCCCATATCTCATACAGCACTTTCCCATCCAGCGCATCCATCTGCTCCTTTGTGAGAATGGGGAACTGCTGGTTGGTTGGGGAGTTTATATAAAACTGAATGCCGCGGCGCTCGAACACTTTTTTAAGGAGCTGGGCCATCTCAATTGCATGACGGCTTATCTCAAAGTACAGCCCTCCGGTGAACAGAGCCTGGAACTGCAGTCCCAGGAGCCTTCCCTTGGCAAGAAGGGCCCCGTGCTGCTTTACAATGGTGAAAAAGTGCTCAGGAGCATCTCCGGCGGGGAAAACCACGGCTTCTCCGCAAAGGGCTCCAACCTTGGTTCCTCCAATGTAGAACACATCGCAAAGGCTTGCAATATCTTTCAGGGTAACATCGGCCGAATGGCTCTCAAGTCCGTATCCAAGGCGAGCTCCGTCTATGAAGAGTTTCAATTTATACTCCTTGCACACCTTCCTGATGGCTTCAAGTTCGGCCTTGGAATAAATGGTGCCGTATTCCGTGGGGAATGAGATGTACACCATGTCAGGGTGGGCCATATGAGGCCAGGCGCCATCTGCATAGAAAGTCTCAAGATAGTCCTGAAGGTTCTTGGCGGCCATTTTTCCCTCATGGGAAGGAAGGGTTATCACCTTGTGGCCGCTTAGTTCCACGGCTCCGGATTCATGAACGGCAATGTGGCCGGTTTCTGCGGCAATCACGGCACCGTAATGGGGAATGACGGCATCAATAACCGTAGAATTGGTCTGAGTGCCACCCACAAGGAAAAAGACGTTGGCTTCCGGGCGGCCCAGGGCTTCACGGACAAGCCTTCTGGCGTCTTCGCTAAAAGAATCTTCCCCGTAACCGGGCTCTTGACAAAAGTTTGTATCCTGCAGGCGCTTAAGTATTTCCGGATGTGCGCCTTCCGTATAATCTGAGGTAAACGAAATCATAGTACAAATTTATTCTTACCAGCTAATCAGCGCTTTACCTCCACGGGCGGAAGCTTCTTTATCTTGCGCACGGGGTCGCAGGTGAGGCCGATGCCAAGCTTGTTGAAGGTTTTGCGGTCTACCTCCGATAACATGACCGTGGAATGGACCTGGGCGCCCTTGAGGGCCGGGAGCTGGTCCAGGGCCAGTTTGCAGTTTTCGTCTATGAGACTCATCATGGAGATTGCTACCAGAACCTCGTCTGTGTGAAGGCGGGGATTATGGCCGTGGAGGTACGTAACCTTGGTTTTCTGGATGGGGGCAATCATCTGCTGGGGAATGAGTTTCACGTTATGGGCTATTCCTGCAAGGTGCTTGATGGCATTGAGAAGAAGTGCGCTGCAGGGTCCCAGGAGCGGGGACGTTTCGCCGGTGAGGATGGTGCCGTCTTCCAGTTCAATTGCAGCCGTTGCCACTCCGGCTTTTTCCAAGCGTTCCCTGGCTGCAACAGTGCACTTACGGTCTGCGGTTGTAATCTTAGCCCTTTTCATGACCAGGGCGTTCTTGTTTACTTCGGCCTCGGTGGCCTTGCCGTCTGCGAAGTTGCAAAGGGCTGTGTAGTAGCGCCTTATAATTTCCTGCTTGGATGCTTCCTGGCATACGTCATCGTCACTCATGCAGTAGCCTATCATGTTCACGCCCATGTCCGTGGGGGACTTGTAGGGAGACTCTCCGTAGATGTCCTCGAAGAGGGTGTTCATGACGGGGAAAATCTCTATGTCGCGGTTGTAGTTGACGGCGGTTTCTCCATACGCCTCCAGATGGAAGGGGTCTATCATGTTTACGTCATCGAGGTCTGCGGTGGCGCTCTCGTAGGCCATGTTCACGGGGTGAGTGAGGGGAAGGTTCCACACCGGGAAGGTCTCGAACTTAGCGTATCCGGCCTTGATTCCGCGCTTGTTCTCCTGGTAAAGCTGGCTCAGGCACACTGCCATCTTGCCGCTTCCGGGGCCGGGAGCCGTAACAACCACGAGGGGCTTTGAGGTCACTACATAGTCGTTTTTGCCGAATCCTTCATCCGAGTCAATGAGGGAGACGTTGTTGGGATAGCCTTCGATCGTGTGATGATAATACACCGTAATGCCCATGTTCTCAAGGCGCTTGCGGTATGCTTCGGCACTGGCCTGACCGTTGAAATGGGTTATGACAACGCTGTTTACGGCAAGTTCTCGGGCCAGGAATTCATCCCTAAGGCGCAGGACGTCCATGTCGTAGGTGATACCAAGGTCTGTGCGGATCTTGTTTTTCTCAATATCCACTGCGCTGATAACTATCACAATCTCAAGGTCTTCCTTGAGCTGCATGAGCATCTGGAGCTTGGAATCCGGTTCAAAACCCGGAAGGACGCGGCTGGCGTGGTAGTCGTCGAAGAGTTTGCCGCCGAACTCCATGTACAATTTGTCCCCAAAGCGCTGGATGCGCTCCTTGATGTGCTCAGACTGGATTTTAAGGTATTTGTTGTTGTCGAACCCGTATTTCATGATGCCGATTGCTTTTTTCAATACGGGATACAAAATTAACTCTTTTGAGTGAATTCAGCAAAAAATTTTGTCGTGCTTTTCAACGTATGCCCTCCCCGTCCGTGGAGGCAAAACACTGAGCATAAGCCACTTACACAAAAACGTCTACCTGATTTCAGGTAGACGTTTTCTTTTAAACAATTACTAATCAAGCGATTAGCTCCACGCGCAATTATTCCACAACGGCACGGGCCATTGCATCCTTGTAGTACTTCTGGTCCACGAACACATCCTCTTTGTAAGGATTGATGTGACGCTTCTTGGACTGAACGAAGATGTAGCAAAGTGCAACTGCGTTGGTAATGAGGGCAAGGGCGCTGATCACGATCATCATTGTGGGATTTGCAGCCACAACTGAAGGATCTACGGTAGTGCCCACAACTGCGGCCTCACCGCCTGCAGCGGCATAAAGCTGCTCGATGGTTGCAGTTCCCTGAGGATAGAGCACGGGAAGGGTTGCCCAGCTGAACCACTGCTGACCGTTCTTAAAGGTCTCCTGGAACAGGGGGAACACCTGTGCGAACATGCACCAGATGGCAAGGGTGTTGGCACGGTTCTGGATCCAGCCGCCACGGTTCCAAAGGAGGGCGGCGATGGTGGGAGCAAGAAGAAGTGCGATACCGCAGTACCAGCTGTGTGTAGGCAGGCAGTTGTAGGT
>JAFVDC010000195.1 GCA_017478685.1 Bacteroidales bacterium
CCCATGGCTTGCGTTCACCCCGACGCCGTTCTTGGAGACGGCGTGGAGGTAGGACCTTTCGCATTCATCGACGCCGGTGTCACAATTGGTGAGGGCACCAAGGTGCTTAACAACGCCACCATCTACAATCATGTGCGCATTGGCAAGAACTGCACTGTTTTTCCCGGTGCCGTAGTAGGTGCCATCCCCCAGGACCTCAAGTTTGAGGGAGAAGAATCCTGGGTGGAGATCGGAGACCGCGTGAACATCCGTGAATGCGCCACCATCAACCGCGGAACAAAGGCCAGCGGCAAGGGCATCACCAAGGTGGGCTCCGACACCCTCATAATGTCTTATGCCCACATCGCGCATGACTGCAATATCGGCAATCACTGCATCATTGTAAGTTATGTGGGCCTTGCCGGAGAAACGGACGTCGAGGACTGGGGCATCATGGGCGGCAAGTCCGGTTCCCATCAGTTCTGCCGCGTAGGAACTCACGCCTTTGTGGGCGCGTTCGCAAAACTCTCCAAAGATGTTCCTCCTTATGTCCTTGCCGGTAGGGACCCCATCAGCTTTGAAGGCGTCAACCGCGTGGGTCTTCTCAGGCGCGGCTTCACAGAGGAAAAGGTAAACGAAATCAAGGACATCTACAATGCCATTTATTTCCAGGGCATGAACGTGAGCCAGGCTCTGGAGTACATTGAGGCCAACTTCCCCCAAAGCCCGGAACGCGACACCATCGTCGGGTTCATCCGGAAGTCCTCACGCGGCATTATCCCTAAGCCCCGCCGCTAACCCGTGCTTCTTTCCACGGCATACTTTCCGCCGATACAGTGGTTTGCACTGGCGGCACGCGATATGCAGGCCTCAATCGAGGCCTGCGAGCGTTATCAGAAGCAGAGCTACCGTAACCGCTGCTACATCCTGGGGCCCCAAGGCGTCCAGATGCTTCAGGTGCCGGTGGTGCACGGAAACTCCTGGGATATAAAGGATGTGCTTGTGGATTATTCCACTCCCTGGGCCCTGCGCACTCAGCGTGCCCTTGACACCGCCTATGAGAGCGCTGCCTTCTATGAATATTTCAGGGATGAAATTTTCTCTATCCTAGAGTCTAAGCCGGAACACCTCTGGGACCTTAACCTGCAGCTCATTGGATGGTGCATCCGCCGCCTGAGGATAGATTGTGAACTGGTCCCCACAACAGAGTTCGCCCTCCCGGACACTAAGGCCGATGATTACCGCTTTGCAATCCACCCCAAGCATCCTGACACAATTCTACAGGACCTTGGACTTGCGAAGCCATACTACCAGGTGTTCCGTGACCGCATGGGAGGTTTCACTCCCGGGCTATCGGCCCTGGACCTTATCTTCAACGAAGGTCCGGATGCGGCAGATTTTCTTGGTGCGTGAGGTGACCTTGACACTGTTGTCTATGCAATATGGAATTACCGCCAGGACATGGTGCGGGTCTTTTTTGCTTTTCAGAAGCGGGACAAACGGCTTTTCATCGGCCGAAATATGATGGTCAGTGAACCAGTCCTGCATCTTTTTCTTTCCTGGCGCCCCAAGAGGCTTGATCCAGTCTCCGGTTTCCCAACGGCCCTCAAAATATTCTCCGGCTTTTTCGGCATCCATGATAAGCACCCCCGCCGGTTGCTTCACCGGCTGAGTCCCGTCCCAGGGCTCTTCTAAGATGGAATATTCCGGTGCCGAAGAGGGAGACATGTGCCGGGGGGCCTGGGCACCCCCCCACAGGGGTAGGGGGAGGGGCCCGCTGCCGCAGGCAGTGGGAGGGGCCGGAGTGGAGCGAAGCGAAACGGAGTCCCCCCGGCACATGTCTCCCTCTTCGGCCTTACATATTCCTTCAGAGGCAAACCGTTCCATGTCACGGTTCAGGGTCTGGATGAAGGAAGGGTTTATCTGGGCGAAGACGGGGAAGACAAGGTTGCGGATTTTGTTGCGTTTGTAGTCGGTCTGGGCATTTGTGGCATCTTCACGCCACTTGATGCCGTTTTCCTTGGCAAAGGCCTCTATTTCCTCCCTGGTCATGCCAAGAAGAGGCCGAAGCAGGGGAATGTCACTGAAATCGGGGTCCGGGACAAAGCCTTCGGCCTTCATGCCGGTGATGCCACGGAGGCCCGTTCCCCTGAGCAAATTGAGGATGAGGGTTTCTGCGTTGTCATTGGCATTGTGCGCAACGGCAACCCCGGAGTAGCCGTGCTCCCGGCAAAGTTCCCCAAACCAGTGATACCTGAGGCGGCGGGCGGCCATCTCTATGCTTATGCCGTTGGCGGAGGCGTAAGCCGCCGTGTCAAAGCTTTTTACATGGCAGGTTGCGCCATGCGCCGCGGCCCAGGAGCGCACAAGGGTTTCGTCGGCGTCTGAATCGGCCCCCCTCAGGCCGAAGTTGCAGTGTGCAACAGCAAAAGGTTCGCCGCTTTGGCGAACCTTTTCGGCAAGGCACATGGAGTCAATGCCTCCGCTGACTGCAACAAGAAGCATGGACTAGTGCTTGTGAGCGATTGTGTAGGTGAAGCCGAACTCAAGGAACTCCTTGAACTGCACACCCTTTTCTTCTGCCACGCCGTCCTTGTTGATGTCAAGTTTCACCAGAGGATCGTAGATGAGGTTGGTGGAAACGGTGAGGGCGAAGAACTTGGCAAGCTTCCAGAACACCTTGTTGTCCCAGGTGACACGGGGCTCGACCTTTGGCTTGAGGTAGTTGTAGAAGAGAGCCACCTGCGTGGTGTAGGAGAAATTGTCGTTGATCACCCAGGAGGCATCGGCCTTGATCTGAGCGCCGAGCTCAGGACGGAAGGCCTTGTAGCTGAGGACGGTTGTGCCGTCGGTGTCGTAGGTGAGGGGATCCATACCGTAGGTGTTGCGGAGATTGGGATTGCTCACAATTACAACACCGCCTGCCAGAGGCGCCACGTTAAGGGAGAACCACGGAGCGGGAGTCCACAGTACACCGATACCGACATTGATGTAGGCGGGGGAGAACAGGCCGGACTTAAGGACGCGGGCATTCTTCCAGTCTTCAACGGAAGGCTCAATGACGTTTCCGTCAGCGTCGGTTGCCGTTGCGGGAGTCTTGTAGTCGAAGTTGTCTCCGAACTGGGTCTTGAAATCAAGGAAAGCCGAATAACTCAAATGCCTGATGGGGGTCTCGTAGCCCCATTTGGATTCAAAGTAGATGCGGTCCTTGGTTTTCTGGAAGAGGGGTTTGTCGGCGCTGTACATTCCGCCGTAGTCAAGCTGGAGACGGTTGTTCCAGATCATCTTGTCCTTGGCGTAATTGGTTTGGGCGTCAATGTTGCCGGTAAGGGAGACGCTATTGTAACCGCCTGCAGCCCAATGTGAAAGCCAGCTTTGGCCGAAGTTGATGTTGGTAAGGAGGGTGGTGTTCCAGTATTTGGGTTTTTCCACAACCTCCGGGACGTCCTCGGCGGCGCTGAGTGCGGCTGCAGCCTCTGCAACTGCATCCTGGGTGTCCTGGGCGAAAACCGACCAGGTGGCCACGAGGGCCGTGCTTATGAGTGCGAATACTTTTTTCATATTAATAAGATCTAGCAAATAATACTCTCTGATGTGAAGGCTTGCCGGTGTAGATGCACTTGCCTTCTTCCATGCATACGGCGCTGTCTACGGGGATGCAGCGGATGGTGGCCTTTGTCTCTTCCTGGATGCGGGCCTCGGTTTCTGCGGTGCCGTCCCAGTGGCAGAGGAGGAAGCCGCCTTTTTCGATTTCCACCTTGAAATCCTCCCAGGTGTCCACCTTGCGGATGGAGGCGTC
>JAFVDC010000196.1 GCA_017478685.1 Bacteroidales bacterium
AAATGGTTCTGTTGATTAAATTACTATTTAACGGCCTAAAGTTAATCATTATCCGCCACTTGTCCAAACGAAAAGCCCCCTGGAGCGAATCCAGAGGGCCTGACAGGTTCAGGTCTCAGTCCCGGAGACTACGGCTCACCGCCACGGGGGGCGGTCTATTTCCCGATGCAGTGATTGGCGAAGATGTTGTGGAGGACGGATTCGGGGGAGAGGCCGAGGTCTTTGCCAAGGATCAGGTTGACGGAGGCGATGGCGGCGCGGAGGTCTTCGGCCACGAGGTCTGTGGGGATGCCGCTCCCCAGTGCAGCCGCCGTGCGCTGCAGGGAAACGGCCGAAGCGGTGAGGGCTTCGTAGTGCCGGAGGTTGGTGACAATGGTCCCGGATTCTGCCGTCAGGAGCTCTTTTTGTGAGGCCGAAAGGGCCGATTTCAGCTCTTCAAGCCCCGAACCGGTCTTTGTGGATAGTGTAATAATAACAGGCTTATTATCAGCACATATAACAACTTTGTTTGCGAGTGTAACAAAATTGTTAATATCGTTTTCCGATAATTTATCGGCCTTGTTGAGTATGACGAACAGGCTCTTTCCGGAGCCTTTGGTCTTGCCAAGAATGAGCCTCAGGTCCTCCTCGAATTCGGCCACGGGGAGAGTGCAATCCAGAACTCCGAGGATGACTTCGGCCTCGGAAATTTTCTTGAAAGTGCGCTCGATTCCTATCTTCTCAATCTGGTCCTCCGACTCCCGGATTCCGGCAGTATCGATGAATCGGAAGGTGAGTCCGCCAATCTGGAGAGTCTCCTCAATTGTGTCGCGGGTGGTCCCTTTTATGGCCGAAACGATGGCCCTGTCTTCACCGACAAGGGCGTTGAGAAGGGAGCTCTTTCCGGCGTTGACTGCGCCCACGATTGCAACCGGAATACCGTTTTTTATCATGTTGCCCTGGCGGAACGATGCGGCAAGTTTTTCCACATGCTTCAGCGTCCCGTTGACTAGGCCAGCAAGCTTTTCTCTGTCGGCAAACTCCACGTCTTCCTCTGAGAAGTCAAGCTCCAGCTCAAGTAGGGAAGCCATTTCAAGGAGTTCGGCCCGGAGGCCTTCCAGTTCTTTGGAGAAGCCGCCCCTAAGCTGATTCATGGCCACGCGGTGAGAAGCTTCAGTTGTAGATGAGATGACATCTGCAACAGCCTCTGCCTGAGCCAAATCCATTTTTCCGTTAAGGAAGGCGCGCTTGGTGAATTCTCCTGGTTCGGCCATTCTGGCGCCGGCCTCTGTCAGGAGCCTTATGGCCTCTGATACAATATAAGCCGAAGCATGGGTGGAGATCTCTACGGAGTCTTCTCCGGTGTAACTGTGCGGTGCGCGGAATACGGAAACCAGGACAGTGTCAAGCCTGGGGATATCACCGTAGTGGATTGTGTAACCGTCTGCTGCAGAAATGGTTCCGGATTTTAATTTAACAACCGCATCAGTTACATCGAAGGCCTTGGGGCCGCTTACACGTATTATGGAAATTGCTCCGGTACCAGGAATGGTGGCCGGAGCAACTATTGTGTCCTGAAAGATATTCTTCATTAATCGTAGCGACTGAACTTGGACATGTTGTCTATGAGGTCCTTGTTGGTCTTGAACTCGTCCATGTGCTGCTGCATCCAGGTCATGGCCTCTACGGGGTTCATATCCGAGAGGAGCTTGCGGAGAATCCAGATGCGGTTGTTGGTGTAGGAGTCGTAGAGGAGGTCGTCGCGGCGCGTAGAGGAAAGAACCAGGTTCACGGCCGGGAAGATACGCTTGTTGGACAGGTTGCGGTCCAGTTGGAGCTCCATGTTGCCGGTGCCCTTGAATTCCTCGAAGATGACGTCGTCCATCTTGGAGCCGGTTTCCGTGAGGGCTGTGGCAAGGATGGTAAGGGAGCCGCCTCCTTCAATGTTACGGGCTGCGCCGAAGAAGCGCTTGGGCTTCTGGAGGGCGTTGGCATCCACACCGCCGGTGAGAACCTTTCCGGAAGCCGGCTGCACGGTGTTGTAGGCGCGTGCAAGGCGGGTGATGGAGTCCAACAGGATTACTACGTCGTGGCCGCATTCCACCAGGCGGCGGGCTTTGTCAAGCACCATGTTGGCCACTTTGACGTGCCTTTCGGCGGGTTCGTCGAAGGTAGAAGCCACAACTTCGGCCTTGACGCTTCGCTGCATGTCCGTGACTTCCTCCGGGCGCTCATCTATGAGGAGCACAATCTCGTAGACCTCCGGGTGGTTGTCGGCGATAGCGTTTGCAATGGCCTTCAGGAGCATGGTTTTACCGGTTTTGGGCTGCGCCACGATAAGGCCGCGCTGGCCCTTGCCGATGGGCGTGAACATGTCCACAACCCTTATGCTCTGGTCTTTCTCATGGCCGTGGCCAAGGAGATTGAATTTCTCCGTGGGGAACAGGGGAGTAAGGAAGTCGAAGGGAACCCTGTCGCGGACGAATTCCGGCGTGCGGCCGTTTATGAACTTGATGCGCACAAGAGGGAAGTACTTGTCTCCCTCACGGGGAGGACGGATTTCACCGGTGACGGTGTCTCCGTTCTTGAGCGCATTCTGCTTAATCTGCTGCTGGGAGACATAGATGTCGTCCGGGCTGTTAAGATAATTATAGTCAGAGGAACGAAGGAAGCCATAGCCGTCCGGCATGATCTCCAGCACGCCGGTAGCCTCTACGGAACCCTCGAATTCAATTCTCTTGGGTTTTTCGGGCTGTTTCTCCGGTTGCTTCTCAGGTTGCTTTTCCGGCTGCTTCTCAGGCTGTTTTTCGGCCTGCTTCTCCTGCTGTTTGTCCTGGCGGGACTTGCCCTTTTTGCCTTCACGCACCTGATGCGGGGGATTGGCTTCGTCGTCCTTGAGGTCTTCAAAGAGGTTTTGGATGAACTTCTTTCCGTTTTCAGGCTCTTCCGGCTTAGGGGCTTTGGCGGGGGCCGATGCTTCCGCGGCCTCTGCGGCAACGGCGGCTTTGGGCTTGCGTCCGCGCTTTTTGGGAGCGGGTTTTTCCTCCGGCTTGGGAGATTCCTCGACTTCGCTCGGAATGACAGAAGAGGCCGGAATGACAGAAGAGGCCGGCTTTGACGCCTCCTTGGGGGCGGCTTCGGCCTTAGGAGCCTCCTTCTTGGGGCGGCCGCGTTTTTTGGCGGGCCTTGGCTCCGTGGGTTTCTGGGCCTCAATCACGGCCTCGGTGTCCAAAATGGCAAACCCAAGGGTGGGAAGATCCATTTTTGCGGCACCTTTAATGTTTAGTTTTTCTCCAAGCGCCCTGAGCTCTGCTTCGCTCATAGCGTTTAATTCTGCTAGTTTATGGGGCATAAAAATGTAGAATGTATTTCAAGTAAAGACGGCATCCCGAACGGAAAGCCGATGCAAAGATAGCAATAATAATGGAATTATCAAACGCTACCGGAGCATATTGTCCATGTAGGAATCGGACTTCTTGAAGCGGAGGAGGTCGGCCAGGGCCGAAGCATTTGCGGCAATGCGGAAACTGTAGCTCTTCCACTGGCCCATAGGCACCCATGACAGGGCTATGTTGAAGCAGTGGAGGTCATATGAAGCACTGATCTGGGTGGTTGTGAACTTCATGGCCATGACATCGAAGCCGGAAGTGGCCTGGATGCTCAGGCGAGGGGTGAGCTTTATGTTTCCGCTCACATTCAGTGTTTGGGTAAACCTCTTGTTCTCAATTAGTTCCTTGGTGGTACTCTGGTAGCTGTAGCTCTTGGAGTAGTTGAAACTGTAGCTGAAGTTGACGCTCCAGGGCGCGTTGCTGTTCATGTAGTACACATAGCCTCCGGGGATATACTCTCCCGTTATGGGATGGTAGTATATCCTCTCATAGGAAGCCGTAGCGCCTGAACCACCACCACCGCCGCCGCTCTTCCCGCCCGTACGCGTGCCGTCATCGCCGTCCGTGGCTCCCTTTCCGTTAAGTGAGAAAGAGGCCGACAGCGAAGCGTTTGTAAGCCTTGCAGGCACGCCCGTAGCCACAATGTTGAACTTGTTTATCTTCTTTCCCTGCTCATTGATGGCGTAAGGGTCGAAGTTAAGGTTTCCGCTTACGCTCACCTTGTTGAACAGCCTTGTGGATGCCGTGATGCCAATGTTCTGCATCCTCAGGGAGTCGGCCAGGAAGTTGTAGCTGGTGTTGATGTTGAGCTGGTCCAGAAGTTTCACCTTCTTGGAGCCCGTGCCGGTGGTGTCGCGGATGTCCCTCACCTTGGCCTCGAGGTTGTTGCCGATGCTAAGGGACATTGTGGCGCTCTTGCCCCTTCCGGGAGGGGAGGCGTTGTTGTGGTGCCCTGTAATACTGTATATATTATACCAGGTTTCGTCGTGGAAGGAGCCTCGTTTGTCGTAGTACGGGCTCAGGGTGCGCCATCCGTTGAACGCCGTACCTTTTTCCGGGGAGAAGCTGAGGGACATGGAAGGCGTTATCACATGCCTTATGGCCTGCACCTTCCTGTGCTTGCCGAAGTTGAACATGCCGTAGATACGCGTGCTCATGGACATGCTTCCGGAATAGGTGTGCGTGGCCCCGAAGCCGTTGAACGCCTTTCCGGGATCCGACACCACCTTCTGGGCTATCACGGGATTGCCCTCCTTGTCCGTAACCATTACTGGATTACCTTCTGCGTCCACTTCATTT
The DNA here is from genome assembly GCA_017478685.1 of Bacteroidales bacterium. The sequence continues at coordinate 4,668 of JAFVDC010000196.1, forward strand.
TCCAGGTGCTGCTCTCCCTTAGAGAACATCCAGTTCATGCCGTAGGAAACGCTTGGCGTGACGTTTATGTACTTCAGGAGCGTGAAGTTTGGAAGGCCTATCTGGAAGTTGTGAGTCATGCCGTTTGTGAGTTTCCCAAGCGCCTTGATGGCAAGGGAGTCTCCAAACTCTTTCTGGCGGTATGTCTTGTTGTTGAGTTCGTCCACCACCGTGACATAGTTGCCGGTTTCGTCCAGTACAAAGTCCTGCATGTCCCTCAGTTTGAAGTTGATGCGGTTCTGAAGGGAAGTGGAATAGCCGAAGGAGATCTTCTCATAGAATTTCTCCTTTCCAACCCTTGTCTTTTGCTTGAAGGGGTAGAAACGCGTAACCGAGAAGGTGATGTTGGGGAGGGTGAACGAATAGCTGGAGTCCCTGGAGTTCTGGTTGTGCAGGGCGTTCACGCTAAGGTTCATCTTGCCGTTCCAGTTGTGGGAATAGGAGATGGAGGAACTTATCTGGTTTTGCTGGGCGTCCGTGACGCTGCGGGCGTTGTAGCGGCTGTTGGACGGGCTGGAGAAGTTCACGGAAGCGCTGAACGATGTTCCGGGATGCGCCTTCGAGTCCTGCGTGTGGGACCACCTTAGGCCGAAGTTACGGGACTGCACGAAGTCTGCGCTGCCCTTTTCACCGGCTTGGTCGTTGGAGTAGGTGAGTGCCACCTGGCCGTTGAACTTGTAATTTACCTTGTACCTGGAGTTTATGTCCACGGCCCATGAACCGAGGGTGTAGTAGTCTCCGGTTACGGAAAGGTCAAAGTAGTCTCCGAACACAAAGTACATGCCGGCGTCCCTGATGTAGAAGCCGCGGGCCTGCTCCTCTCCGAAGGTGGGCATTAGCATGCCCGTTGCCCTGGAAGGCTTTTTCGGCACAAAGCCGAAGGGGAGGATGATGGGGAAGGCGGGGACATCGGCAATGACGGGCCATGCCGGGTCGAAGACGGTTTTCTGGGACGGCTTTGTGATTACCTTGGCCATTGTAAGGTTAAGGTAATAGTGCGGGTGCTCGAGGTCGCAGACCGTGTACACGCCGTTTCTCATGTGGATGGACTTGTCCGGCATCATCTTTATCTTCTTGCCCTGCAGGAGGCCTTCGGCCTCTTTTGTTACCATGTTGGTAATGCGGGCCTTCCGGGTGTTGAAGTTGTAGTTGAGCTGGTCCATCTTGTATGTCTGGGCGCCTTCCGTCATTTCCGGGAGGCCCTTCCATTCTCCGGTGAGGGTGTCTTTCTGGCCGCGGGCGAACACGGTGTTGGCGTCCATGTCGTACTCAATGTAGTCTGCGGTGAGTTTCATGTTCTGGTACTGCACCGTGGCGCCGCCGTAGTAGTATATCATGCGCTTGCCGCCGGAGAAATCCGTGATGATGGAATCCTTGGCGGTTGAAAAGGCCGGGACTTCAAGGGAACTCTTGGAGAGCATGTCAAGGGAGTCTGAGCGTGCCCTTGAAATGGAATCGGCAAGCACTGTGGTATCCCTTCTGGCCTTGTACATGCTGTCCCTTCTGGCAAAAATTACGGAATCCGGGATTTCCGCGCCGGTTGAATCCGGGAGCTGGCGGAATACGCGCGCACCGGCGTCCGGGGCCGAAAAAGCCGCGATAAACGCCAGGGCTATTAGATATTTCCGCAAAAATCCTTTCATCAAGGCAGTTTTTTCACTATATTTGTGAGTAATATTAAACTTACAAAATTACTATTATTTCCAGAAATTACAAAACCGCCTTGAGCATGCAGACGCGTTTAAGCCATATCATAGCCGTAATTTCGGCCTTTTTACTTGCAATTCCCGTACCTGCACAGGACGCAGCAATGCGCCTCAGGACCGTTGTCATTGATCCCGGCCACGGCGGAAAGGACGCCGGATGCGTCAGCCGTGACCAGAAAACCTATGAGAAAAACATAGCCCTGGACATAGCCAAGCGCCTTGCCCAGAAGATTTCGGCCTCATACCCGGATGTGCAGGTGAAGATGACCCGCTCCGACGACCGCTTTGTGGAACTGGAAAACCGCGCCGTGTTTGCCAACAAGGCCGGCGCAGACCTCTTTATCTCCGTGCATGTGAACGCCGTGGACGGCTCCACCGCCGCCAACGGCTACTCCATCCACTGCCTGGGCCAGTCCAAGAAGAAGGGCAATGACCTCTATTCCAAGAACCTGGACCTTGTAAAGAGGGAAAACTCCGTAATCAAGCTGGAGAAGAACTACGAGGCCACATATCAGGGCTTCGACCCAGACGACCCTTCGTCGTCCATCATCTTCTCCCTCATGCAAAACGCCCACCTCGGCCAGAGCCTGCAGTTTGCAACGGATGTTGCTTCGGCCATGGAGGGAGGTCCCATCAAAACCAACAGGGGTGTGTCCCAGGACCCTTTCTGGGTGCTTTGGCGCACCGCCATGCCAGCCGTCCTCATAGAGGTTGGCTTCATGACAAACCCCCAGGACCTTGCCGTAATGCGCACGGAAGTCGGCCGTGACCAGATTGCCCAGAACATCTACAAGGCCTTCCGCGTGTACAAGGCCAGGTATGACCGTGAGGAGGCTCCCGCAGAGCCTGTTGTGGCCGAAGAAAAGATTGCCGATCAAGTCGGCAATGACGCCCCTTCTGTCATTTCGACCGAAGCCGAAGGCGGAGCGGAGAAATCTCCTGCCGCGGAGCCCGCAAAAGTCCTCTACGGCGTCCAGGTCCTGGTGTCGTCCAAGGACATGCCGGCGTCGGATCCCTTCTTTGCAGGGAACAAGCCCACCAAACTTGCGGCAGGGAAGTACTTCAAGTATGTGATCGAGGTCTCCACGTCACTTTCGGCGGTGAAGAAAAAATATTCTTCCGTCCAAAAGAAATTTCCGGATTCATATATTGTGAAAATTGAAGACGGAACCACCTCTCCGGTAAAGTGATGCGTTTCGGAAACGTTTCCGCATCACAGGCGTTTCTGACGCCCTCAAAGGCGGGAATCAGATTCTTATAGTATTTCTAAACAAGAAGTTTCGTTTCCAACCGAAATGGGGTGTTTCGGGTTTTATAACGCATTGATAATCAGCAAAGTAGAAAAATTGTTGTATTACAGATTCGCATCTATTAATTTATAGACAAATTTTTTAAAATGCAATAGTCGATTGGGTTTTTTATCAATTTTTTTTCAACCAACTTTGCATTCCAATTAACACAAACACCCCGGATGACAGATCAGGAAAGACATATCGCCGTATGGAATAACTGTCTGCAGATCATAGAAAACAACATTGATCCGCAGCAGGTGTCCACATGGTTCAAGCCCATCCGGCCGGTTTCGCTGGATGGGGCCCGTCTTACCGTAGAGGTCCCCTCCGATTTCTTCCGCGAATATATAGAAGGTGCATACAAGGACCTTATCCGCCTTACCATCCGCCGCGCAATCGGCGCAGACGCCCAGCTCTACTATCTTGTTCGGCCTGTGCGCAACCGTGAAGGCATGGTCCTTCCCCAGGAAGAGGGCTCGGTGCCCGCAAACAATCCTGTGTCCGTGCCCACATATCAGCCCGCGGGAAATCCCGGCCCGTTTGTGTTCCCCGGAATCAAGCGCGTCACCATCAACTCCCGCCTCAATCCCACCTACTGCTTCTCCAACCTTGTGGAAGGAGACTGCAACAAGATGGGCGTGAGCGCCGGAGAAAGCATTGCCAAGGCTCCCGGAAAAACTCCCTTCAACCCGCTGTTCCTCTTTGGCGGCCCCGGGCTTGGGAAAACCCACATTGCCCAGGCGGTGGGCATAGACATCAAGAAGAATTTCCCGGACCAGGTGGTGCTGTATGTCACCGGCAACGAGTTCAAGACCCAGTACATGGATGCCGTCAAAGGCAACCGCATTGTGGATTTCATAGCTTTCTATCAAAGGATAGATGTCCTTATAGTAGACGATATCCAGGATCTTGCCACTCCCGGTGCCCAGAACAGTTTCTTCAACGTGTTCAATCACCTTCACGGCAACGGCAAGCAGCTCATCTTCACCAGTGACCGCGCGCCCGCAGATCTCCAGAACTTTGAGGAGCGCCTCCTGTCGCGTTTCAAGTGGGGACTTTCCGTAGAGCTTTCACGCCCGGACTACAACACCCGCGTGGAAATGCTGCGCTCCCGCTCCATGCGTGAAGGCGTTGCCCTGGACGAAGAAGTGCTCACTTATCTTGCGTCCCGCATCAAGACCAATTTCCGTGAACTTGAGGGCACCCTTACATCTCTGGTAGCATACGCCACGCTTGGTCACAGCGACATCTCCCTGGACCTTGCCCGCACCGTTACCGGAAACATAGTAGGGGAGGAGCCTCAGGGACTCACCCCGGACACAATCCTCAGGACCGTCTGCGAGTACTTCAACATTACCCGTGAACAGCTTGTGGCCCCTACGCGCAAACGCCAGATTGTCCAGGCGCGCCAGATAGCCATGTACGAATGCCGCAACCTCATCCCCAACTGCTCGCTCTCCACAATCGGCGCGGAACTTGGCGGCAAAGGCCATGCAACCGTGGTGCACGCCTGCAGCACGGTCCAGGACCTCATCCAGACAGACAAGATGTTCCGTCAGTGGGTAGAGGACATTGAAAGCATGGTGGTTGTTCCGGTAGAATAAACTACCCCCTCATTTTATCAATTGCGGCCGAAGGATCTTCGGCCTTGAAAACTGCGCGTCCTGCAACAAGGATGGTGGCGCCGGCCTCCACTGCCGCGGCGGCGTTTCCGGGACCTATGCCGCCGTCTACTTCAACGGGGACCTCCGGCCTTCCTATGCGGCGGAGTTCGGCCTTTACTGCGGCTATGCGCTCAAGGGACTCAGGAATGAACTTCTGGCCGCCGAAACCCGCAAAGACGCTCATTATGAGCACGAAATCCACCATGGGAAGGTAGGGGAAGATGGACCGGACCGGGCAGTCCGGGTTAATCACGATTCCGGCCTTGACGCCCTGGGAATGGATTAGTCCGATGACTTCCTCACTATTTTCCCGGGCGGCCTCAAAGTGGAAACTTATCATTGCCGCCCCCGCTTTTGCAAAACGCTCCACATATTTCTCCGGGTTCACTATCATTAGATGGACATCCAGGGGCTTCCGGGCCTTTTTTGCAATTGCCTCCACAATAGGGAAGCCGAAGGAAATGTTCGGCACGAAAGTCCCGTCCATTATGTCAAGATGGAAGATGTCGGCGTACCTGTTCACAACCTCCACATCCTTTTCCAGATTGAGGAAGTCTGCCGCCAGCATTGACGGCGCTATGAGTATCTTTGTCATTTCTATTTAAAACTCTCCACCACATCCTGAAGATGCGCCACAAACTTGTCCAGTGATGCAAGCTCCAGCTTTTCTCCGGGGGCATGCACGCCGCGGAGGGTGGGGCCGAAGGAAATCATGTCAAGGTCCGGGAACTTCTCCAGGAAAAGGCCGCATTCAAGCCCTGCATGGATGGCCTTGACTTCAGGGTCATGGCCGAAGAGCTTGCGGTAGCTATTGAGTGACACCTCCAGAATGTTGGACTTCAGATTGGGTTTCCAGCCGGGGTATTCGCCGTGGTGCTCTACGTCAAAGGAGCCCAGGAAGAAGGCGGCCTCCACGCGTTCGGCCATGGCATGGAGCTCCGAAACCACGGAACTGCGCTGGCTGGTGATTACCTTGAGGGTGTCTCCCTCTATGTGTGCAGCGGCAAGGTTGGAGGATGTTTCAACAAGGCCGGGGATGTCCGGTGACATTTTCTCCACTCCGTGCGGGCATGCAAGGAGGGTGGCTATGATATTGGCGGCATCTCCCTCCTCAATGGGCTTTTCCGTGGCCGAAGCAGGCTCTGCGGTGGCCCTTACGCCGGGATCCGATGTGGCGAATTCGGCCTCAAGAAGCTTTGAGAAGGCCTCTGCGTCTGCAATCATTTCTTCGGCCTCGTCTGCCGGAACCGCAATGATGGCTTCGGCCTCACGGCAAATTGCGTTGGGCTTGTTGCCGCCATCCAGGCCGATTAACTGGAAGTCGTACTGAAGCTCCGTGAAGAGGAAGCGCACGAGAAGGCGGAGGGCGTTGGCCCTTTCCTTGTTGATGTCGTCTCCGCTGTGGCCGCCCTGGGCCCCTGAGACGCGGATTTTAAGCGTCTTGTAGCCTTTCCGGAGCGGCTCTCTCTTGAACTGGAAGGTGGCCGTGGTGTCCATGCCGCCGGCGCAGCCTACAAACAGCTGGCCTTCGTCTTCGGAATCCAGGTTGATGAGGGTTTTCCCGTCAAAAAAGCCCGGCTCCAGTGCAAAGGCGCCGTCCATGCCGGTTTCCTCTGATATAGTGAAGAGGCATTCCAGTTTCCCCATGGAGTGGTCTTCGTCAAGAAGGGCCAGGCATGCGGCTATGCCGATACCGTCATCGGCACCAAGGGTGGTGTTCTTGGCTATCATCCAGCCGTCCTCTATCTCATAGGGGATGGGGTCCTTGAGGAAGTCGAACTCAAAACCGGCGTTTTTCTCGCAGACCATGTCCTGGTGGGCCTGAAGCACCAGTGCGGGCACGTTTTCCTTGCCCTTGGATGCAGGCTTTACAATAAGGACATTGCCGATTTTGTCTGTCTTGCACTCAAGGCCGCGCGCTGCGGCGAAGTCCTGGAGATATTTTGTGATGGGGCCTTCATGGCCGGATTCGCGGGGGATAGCTGTAATTTCCTTGAAGAAGGAGAGAACTGTTGCGGAATTCATATATATCTTGTTTTATTCCTCAAAGATAGTGAATAAGTGTGACAATCCCTATATATTTATATAGTTGAATAAAATTTTTGAAAAATTTCCTCAAA
>JAFVDC010000197.1 GCA_017478685.1 Bacteroidales bacterium
ACTAAGATTATGAGCCATAAAACTATTCTGGTCATCGGTAGCAGCAACACAGATATGACCGCCAAGACCACGGAACTTCCTCGCCCCGGAGAAACCGTTCTGGGAGGAGTGTTTACAATGGGAGCCGGTGGCAAAGGTGCCAACCAGGCCGTCGCAGCCCGCAGACTCGGGGGCGATGTCAAGTTCATATGCAAGGTGGGCAAAGACATGTTCGGAGACAATTCCATCGCCCAGTACAAAAACGAAGGACTTGACACATCCGGAATCCTCCGTTCGGAACTTCCCTCAGGAGTGGCTCTCATATATGTCGACTCCCATGCCGAAAACTGCATCGTGGTAGCCTCCGGAGCAAACGGAGACCTCACGGAAGAAGACATTGAAGCTTCGCGGGCCTCCATCGAGGCATGCGACATCCTGCTCCTTCAACTTGAAATTCCCATCCCTTCTGTCCTGAAGGCCGCAAAGATTGCACACGAGGCAGGCAAGACCGTGGTCCTGAACCCCGCCCCGGCATGCCAGCTCCCGGAAGAGCTGTTCCGAAACATAGACCTTTTCATTCCCAATGAAACAGAACTGTCAAAGTTCAGCGGAATGCCTGTGGAAGACGAGGAATCGGCCAGGAAGGCTGCGGCGGCAATGCAGGCCAAGGGCGTTGGAAAAATCATTGTCACCATGGGAAGCAAGGGAGCCCTCATATGCGAAGGCGGCCCCTCGGTCTTTGTCCCCGCCCACAAAGTGAAGGCTGTTGACACCACCGCCGCCGGAGACACATTCTGCGGAGCGCTCTGCGTGGCCGTCTCGGAAGGCAAGACTCTAAGGGAAGCGGCCGAATTCGCCTGCGCGGCATCGGCCCTTACAGTACAGAAAATGGGGGCGCAGAATTCAATCCCCTACCGCAAAGATTTATAACCATTAAAACCATAAGACACTATGTTTATCGTTGGAAGTTACTCACTTGCAGTTGTTTTCTGCTTTATCACCATGCTCTGCTGGGGCTCATGGGGCAACACCCAGAAACTTGCCGCAAAAAGCTGGAGATATGAGTTGTTTTATTGGGACTATGTAATAGGCATGCTCCTGTTCTCCCTGCTTCTGGCATTCACCGCCGGCAGCATCGGCACGGAAGGCCGCCCCTTCCTCCAGGACATTGCCCAGGCCGACTGGTCAAGCATCGGCTGGGTCCTCCTTGGCGCAGTGGTATTCAATGTATCCAACATCCTGCTTTCGGCCTCTACATCCATAGCGGGCCTGGCGGTGGCTTTCCCGCTGGGAGTAGGCATTGCACTTGTGATGGGCGTTCTGAACAACCTCCTTCTCCACCCCGTGGAGGGGCAGAACACCGGCCTCCTCTGGCTTGGCGTAGCCCTGGTGGTGCTTGCCGTAGTATGCAACGGCATAGCCTCCGGAAAGGTATCCAACGAGCAGCGTGACCCTGCCCAGAACCGCAAGGGAATCATCCTTGCCGTCATTGCGGGCCTTGTGATGTCTTTCTTCTCCGCCCTTGTCTACAACGGAGTGGACCTGGCCGATTTCCACAATCCCGCAGCCGGAAAACTCACCCCCTACACCGCAATGGTGATCTTTGCCCTGGGTGTGTTCCTCAGTAACTTCATCGTGAACACCATCGTGATGAAAAAGCCCTTCGTGGGAGAGCCTGTCACCTACGCCCAGTACTTCAAGGGTAACTTCAAGACCCATCTTGTGGGCATGCTGGGCGGTGCCATCTGGGCGCTTGGTACGTCACTCAACTACATAAGCGCAGGTGAAGCCGGCGCAGCCGTTTCCTATGCCCTTGGCCAGGGCGCTCCCATGATCGCAGCCATCTGGGGCGTATTCATCTGGAAGGAATTCAAGGGCGCCTCAAAGCAGGTCTACAGCCTCCTGGCCCTTATGTTCGCCCTGTTTATTGCCGGCCTTGCCTGCATAGTTGTAGCTGGAATGTAACGGATTATGAGAAAGTTCCTATCCTGTTTGGCTCTTGTTGTCTTATTCTGGAGTTCGTACGCCCAGAATAGGACAATCTCCGGCACGGTCTTCGACGAAGGCGGAGAGCCCCTTGCAGGCGCCACCCTCGTCGCCGGCAAGAGCTACGCCGTCACGGACGCCGACGGCCGATTTTCCATCCAGGCCCCGCAGGGCGCGGACATCACCGTCTCCTTTCTGGGGTATGACGACTACCTTTTCAAGGCCGAAACTTCCGGAGTAACCATCCAGCTCACCCCTTCGGCCGCAACTCTTCTGAACGAGTCCGTTGCAATAGGCTACGGTAAAACAACCAAGAAAGAGGTTACCGGATCCGTCGTGAGCCTAAGGAGTGAAGACCTTGACAAGGGATCCTTCACATCGGCCGCAGGAATGCTTCAAGGCAAGGTTGCCGGCCTCACCGTCACCAATCCCGACGGCGGAGACCCCAACGCTTCCTTCGAGCTCCTCCTCCGCGGCACCGGCACCCTCTCTGCCGGCCAGGGACCGCTGATCATAATAGACGGCGTGGCCGATGCCGACATCCGCAGCATCAACTTCCAGGAAGTGGAGACCATCGATGTCCTCAAGGACGGGTCGGCGGCAGCCATCTATGGAACGCGCGGCTCAAACGGCGTCATCATCATTTCCACCAAAAGGGCACGCTCCGGACACACCAGCGTAGAATACGACGGCCAGGTGAGCGTCCAGACAGTTGCGGCACGCGCAACGCCCCTTACGGCGTCGCAGTTTACAGACGTCATAAACAATTACTCTCCCGGGAATGTCACATCCCTCTATGGAAACGACACCGACTGGTTCAGGGAGGTGACGCGTACCCCCGTCAGCCACAAGCACAGCCTTGCGGTATCCGGCGGCAGTGACAAATTCAGCCATCGCACGGTGGCCAACATAGAGCAGAATCAGGGTCTCCTGAAGAAAAACGACGTAGCCAAGTACCTTCTCAAGTCAAATATCCATCAGGAAGCCCTTCAGGGATGGCTCACGCTGGACTACAACCTCAATTATGTCCACAGGAAGTACTCTGCTGCAAATTACGACATCTTCCGCCAGGCTTTTGTGCACAACCCCACGGAACCCGTGTACGACAAGGACAACACCCTCTCCGGCGGTTACTTCCGCATTGACGGCGCAATGGACTATCTCAATCCCGTGGCCATGCTCAACGAGAGGGACAACGAGACCATTGTTGACAATATCGGAGCCACATTCCGCGCCACCCTCAACATCCTGCCCGTGGAAGGCCTCAAGTGGGACAACTTCATAAGTTGGCAGACAGAAAGATACGAGGGCCGGGAATACAGCACCAAATACTACCCCAGCCTTATCGGCAAGGACGGCAAAGCGTATATTTCAAACTCCCTGTATTCAAATCTACAGTGGGAGAGCACCCTGCAGTATGCAAGGATGTTCGGCCTTCATTCCCTGCAGGCCATAGCAGGCTATACCTACCAGCAGAATGTAAGCGAGGACTCCGCTATGGAGAACACCGGGTTTGACTCGGACCTGTACAAGACCAACAACATAGGTGCGGGCAGCGCGCTCAAGGAAGGCATGGCCTGGATAGATTCCCACAAGGAATCAAGCAGGTACATCGCGTTCTTCGGCCGAGTCATGTACAACTGGAGCGAAAGATACCTGGCTTCGGTGTCCCTGCGCCTTGACGGTTCCTCCAGATTCGGCGCCAACAACAAATGGGCCCTGTTCCCCGCCGTAAGCCTTGGCTGGCGCATAAGCCAGGAAGAGTGGCTCAAGGACGCGGAATGGCTGGACGAACTCAAGCTGAGGGCAGGATATGGCGTAACCGGCAACCAGGACTTTTCCAATTACAAGTCCCTCCTGCTCATGTCGCCAAAAGGCCACTACTACCATAATGGCCAGTGGGGCAGCAGCTATGCACCCGTGAGCAACGCCAATCCAAACCTCAGGTGGGAGCGTAAATCCGAGGTCAACGCCGGTGTGGATTTCTCCTTCCTCCGCGGTCGCATAGGCGGCACCCTGGATTTCTACTACCGTCACACCACGGATCTGCTTTACTCCTACCAGGTTCCCGTGCCTCCGTACGACTACGAGTGGCTTTTCACCAATGTGGGAGCCATCAAGAACATGGGCGTGGAGTTCACCCTGAACGCAATCCCGGTAAAAACCCGGAATTTCACCTGGAACACCACCCTCACCCTGTCCTCAAACAGGAACACCCTTGACAAACTGACCAACGAGGAATTCAAGGACGGCGAATACAAGATGGGCCATATCGGAGACCCCATCAACGCCTACACCCAGCGCCTCATTGAGGGCCAAAGCCTTGGCACGTTCTACGGCCCCGTCTGGAAGGGCGTATGGCAGGACGGCACTGACGACTTTGTCGGGAGCATCGCCGGAAAGGTGGCCGAAGACTACTGGGACAACCTTGGAACGGCCTACCCGGACCTTAACATCGGCTGGAGCAACACCCTCAGGTACGGGAACTGGAGCCTCAGCGCCACCATCCGCGCAGCCATCGGCGGGAAGGTCTACAACACCTACAGGGCCTGTTATGAGAATGTCACTCGTATCGGCCTGAGGAATATCATCAACACCTGGCTGGACCACACCGACTTCACGGGCAACCCCATCCACTCCTCAAAATATGTGGAGGACGCCACTTATGTAAAACTGGACAACCTCTCCGTTTCCTACGACTTCTCCTTCAAGAATCCCTACATCAAAGGCGCCCGCGTATACCTTTCCGGGCAGAATCTCCTATGCATCACGGGGTATAAGGGCGTAGACCCCGAAGTCGGCCTCGGAGGCCTGTCACCCGGAATCGAAGGCACCAGTTACTATCCCCGCACAAGAAGTTTCACCCTTGGCGTCAACCTCAATTTCTAGGACCATGAAAAAGATTGCACTATTCATACTGGCCGCCGGGCTCACCCTGTCCTGCACCAACCTGGAAGAGGAAGTGTATTCTTCCATCAACAAAGACGCCTTCTTTGCCAACGAGAACCTCCTCTCCATCTACTCGGCCCGCGCCTACACCACGCTCCAGGCCTGGGGATCGGAGCAAAGCATGTGGACCATGAACCTCCAGTTGGGCAACGAAGTCACCGTACCCATGAACAGTTCCGGTGAGTGGAAACAGGCCCGCTATGCACAGCTCCAAACCCATGAGGTCCTGAACAACAACGAACTCATAGAGCGCTCCTGGGAGTACTGCTTCAACGGCATCGCCGCCTGCAATGACATCCTCTACGAGATAGAGAGCCGGAAAGGAGACTTTGACGGAAAAGACCGCGTGATAGCGGAAATGCACATGATCCGCGCCTTCTACTATTTCCTTGCCATAGACTGCTGGGGAGATGTTCCCTTCTCTATTTCCAAGGAAGAAAAGGGCTATCCGGAGCAGAAGAGCCGCGCAGAGGTATTCGATTTCATTGAAAGCGAAATCCTGAAATACCGTGACGCCCTTGCAGAGGAAAACAGCCCCATCTATTATGGCCGATGCACCCTTGGAATGGCCAACACGCTCCTTGCAAAGTTGTATCTCAACTCCCTTGAATGGACCGGGAAGGAGAGGTGGGCCGATGCCGAAGCAGCCTGCAAGGCCGTCATGGACTCTCACCAGTACAGCCTCTGTCCAAAGTTCGAAGACAACTTTGCCGTACATAACGAGGGCTCTCCGGAAGCCATTTTCGCCATTCCGTACAGCACCGTCTATACTGAAAGCGACCACAACTCCTTCATCCTCTTTGTCCTCACCCTGGACGGCTACCTTGGTCCCTCATATAACATCAACAGTGCCCTCTGGGACGGTTTTGTGGGGCAGCCTGATTTCCTTGCCTCCTACGAGCCCGGAGACCTCCGCCGCCCTGCCACCTGGATATACGGCCAGCAGTACGACAAAGCCGGACAGCCACTACATATAGTGGTGAAGGACAGCAAAACCGGAGAAGTCAAGGAAGAGTTTGACTACAACATAGACGAGACTATGGAAGGCCTTGTTTACGACAAGACCGGCCGCCACCCCACCCAGGGAGCCCGTCTTGGCAAATGGGAATACCAGACCGACGGCCTCATAGAGAGCGACCAGACCAGCATGGACAACGACTTCCACATCTTCAGATATGCCGATGTCGTCCTGATGTATGTTGAAGCTTTGGTACGCCAGAACAGGGCCGCGGAAGCCGCCGCCGTCACTGAATTCCAGCAAATCCGGACAAGGGCCGGCCTTGCACCCATAAGTGCCGGAAACCTCACCCTTGACAACCTTTACCTTGAGCGTAGCCACGAACTTGCCATTGAGGGCTGGGTACGCCAGGACCTCATAAGGTTCGGCAAGTATCTTGACCCCTGGTGGGCAAAACCTGCCGGGAAGCCTTACATGAAACTTCTCCCTATCCCTAACGCAAAACGCGCCAGCAACCCAAACATTGGACAAAACGAAGGTTATTGATTATGAAAAGAATAGCACTGATATCCATTATCTTTTTACTTGCCGCCTCCTGCGCCCGGAAGCCGCTGGAGATCACACGCACCCAGCTTAAAGACAAGATTGCCGGCGCCTGGATCGGCCAGATGGTAGGCAACATCTACGGACTTGAGTATGAGAACAAGTTCGTGGAAGAGCCCGGCGAAGGCCCGTTCGTGTTCAACAAGGCCATGCGAAAGATGGAGGCCGTAGACGGGGCCTTCTCCGACGATGACACCGACGTCGAGTACCTCTACCTCCTCATGATGGAGAAAAACGGCGTGGATCCCACTTACGCCCAGGTTCGAGACCACTGGATGTACCACATCCGCGACAGGGTGTGGCTTGCAAACCGCGCCGCCCTCGGACTTATGCACTACGGCTTCACCCCTCCCATGACAGGCAAGAAGGAGTACAATCCCCACTGGTTCCAGATTGACCCTCAGCTCATCAACGAGATATGGGCCTACACCGCCCCCGGAATGCCCGCCTATGCCGCTGGCATCTCTGACTGGGCCGCCCGCATCACCTCCGACGACTGGGCCGTGTCCCCTACCGTGGTGTACGGCGCAATGTACTCCGAGGCCTTCTTTGAAAAGGATATCCCCACGCTCATAAAACACGCAAAGGAATACCTCCCGAAGGAGGACCGCTTCAGGGCCATAATCGACGAGTGCATCGGCCTTCATGCAAAATATCCGGACAATTGGAAGGCCGCCCGCAAGGTGATTGCCGACGAACTCTACTTCAATGAGCCCGACATCACCCGCAGCATCTGGAACGCCGACCTCAACGGCGCCATGGGCATCCTGTCCCTGCTTTACGGAGACGGAGACATGGAAAAGACCCTTTCCATCGGCTGCGCCCTTGGCTTTGACTGCGACAACCAGACGGCCACCATGTGCGGTCTCCTTGGAGTAATCAACGGCTATGCAGGCGTCCCCCTGGACCGCGCAATGCCATTCGAGCACTGGACCAAGCCCTTCAACGACCGTTACATCAACGTAACCCGCTACGACATGCCGGACGCTTCAATAGAAGACCTCATTGAGCGTACTGTGGTCCTTGCCGAAAAGAACATCCTGGCCCGTGGCGGAAAGGTCCGCGAGGAAAACGGCGAAAAGATTTACACCATCAATGCAAAGGCCCGCTTCACCCCCGTGAAAGAGCCCGCCGCGCTCTTTGAACTTCCCGCTCCAAGCGGACGCAACCTTGCCCCCGAGGCGGCCGAAATCCTTGCCGCCACCCGTGAGACAGACCGCGCCACCCTGGATTCCTGCTGGCTCACCATCCCCGTCACCTACCGTGCATACACCGTGGACGTGATCAACGACGGCGTTGAAGGCGGCCCGGGATCGGCCTTTTACTCACTTGGAGAGAAGTCCAACGCCCCCAAGCAGGACTACTTCGGCTACCGCTGGAACCAGCCCATAACCACGGACATGATTTCCTTCCACTACGGCCCGCTTGAGGAATTCGGCGGCTGGTACTGCGACATGCATCCGGAATATCTGGACGAAAACGGCAACTGGGTGCCCATTGAGGCAAAAATCACCCCGGACCTCCCTTACTCCGACGAAGTGTTCTTCCAGCCTCACAACGCAGAATTTGTGTTCACCTTCCCCAAGGTTACCACAAAAGCCATTAGGATAATCGGAGACGACGCCGTCCTCATCCACTGGCACAAGTATACAAAAGCCGTATCTTCATTCATATCCATAACAGAATTAAAGGTTTATGAAGCAAAATAGCCTCATACTGGCCCTGCTTCTTGCAGTTGCCGCATGCTCCGCGCCCAAAGCGCCCGAGTCCGTAACCCTTTCCAAGGATGCCCTCATGGACAAGATCAAGGGCGGCTGGGCGGGCCAGACCATAGGCGTAGTGTACGGCGCTCCCACGGAGTTCAAATTCTGCGGCACAATAATCCCGGAAGAGATTCCTATCGGATGGGGCGAAGGTTACGTCAAGCACTGGTGGGACCGAAAGCCCGGTCTCTTTGACGACGTTTACAACGACCTCACTTTTGCCGAGGCCTTTGAAGAGCTTGGCCTGGACGCATCGGCCAAAGACCTTGCCCTGCGCTTTGCTTATGCGCCATATCACCTTGCCCATGCCAACCAGGCGGGAAGGTACAACGTGCGCCAGGGCATAATGCCTCCGGAAAGCGGCAACTGGCTCAACAACCCCCACGCCGACGACCTTGACTTCCAGATTGAGGCCGATTTCGTGGGCCTGATGGCGCCCGGCATGCTCCCTGAAGCGCTTGACATAGCAGACAGGGTTGGCCACATAATGAACAGCGGAGACGGATTCTACGGCGGAGCATACGTTGCTGGCCTTTACAGCACCGCTTTCGTAGAGAGCGATCCCGCAAGGATAGTGGACAGGGCCCTTGAGGCCATACCCCATGAAAGCACCTTCTGGCAGTGCATCAATGACGTTCGCACTTGGCACAGGAAGTACCCTCAGGACTGGAAAGCCACATGGTTCGAGGTCCTGAAAAAATGGGGGGCCGACACCGGATGCCCCAAGGGAGTGGGCCTGAGCTTTGACATAGATGCCAAACTCAACAGCGCGTATGTCACCATCGGCATGCTGTACGGCGGCGGAGACTTTGGAAAATCCATGGAGATTGCCACCCGCTGCGGCCAGGATTCAGACTGCAACCCGGCAACCGTAGGCGGCGTCCTTGGCGTAGTTTACGGCCTTGAGAACATCCCCGAATTCTGGCGCAAGCCCGTGATGGAAATCTGGGACCTTGACTTTGAAGGAACGGATGTCTCCCTTTCAAAGGGCAGCCAGTATTCATTCAACCACGCTCTCCAACTCATAGAGAAAAACGGCGGAAAAGTAAGTGAGAATGAGGTGATTATCCCCGTCTCCAAGCCGGAAGTCCTTCCCCTTGAGCAGAACTTTACAAACACATATCCGCTGATGCGCGACCAGAAAGACGCATGGCTCAGGGACACCTATGAGTTTGATTTCTCCGGCAACGGCTTTGTTATCTGGGGGAACCTCGTGTGCCTCAGGGGCATCACCGAAGACTACGCCCAGCGTGTTGCCAAAAAGCACGTAGGCTCAGAGGTCTTTGCCATGGCCGAAGAAGGAGATCCGTATGTGGCCGAGATTGAAGTTTGGATAGACGGAGCCCTGGACCAGGTGTCCATCCTTCCCATGAAGGGGACATCCCGCAAACTTGAACCTGCATGGAAATACTGCATGCCTGAGGGCCGCCACAACGTAAAGCTCATATGGCGCAACCCCAAGCCCGACACCTATCTC
>JAFVDC010000018.1 GCA_017478685.1 Bacteroidales bacterium
CGCCCACCATTACGGCTGGACGCCAAAATTCGAGTCCGTTACCTACAATCCTTATCTGGAAGACTACTACAAGGACATCAAACGCTGGTCCTTCGCCCTGGAGATGTACTTCCTGCAGCAGCGCCTCCACGACGTCATGGAAATCCGCAAATCCAAGGATGTCATCATCCAGGACCGCACCCTGTTTGAGGGCGTACACATCTTTGTGGCCAACAACTATGCCCAGGGCAACCTCTCGGAAAGGGACTACAACACCTACATGGACACCTACAATGTCATGATGGAAGTGGTGAAGGAACCGGACCTCATGATTTATCTCCGCTCCAGCATAGAGCACCTGGTGGCCCAGATCCAAAAGCGCGGCCGAGACTACGAGCAGTCAATCTCCATTGAATACCTCGCAGGCCTTAACCAGCGCTATGAGAAATGGATTTCGGAGTACAAGGGCCGGCTCATTATCATTGAGGCCGACAACATGGACTTCCTAAATCGGCCAGAAGACTTTGCCCTCATCACAGACCGCATAGACGCAGAATTATACGGATTATTTTAATTATTACACAATATGCATATAGCAATCGCCGGAAATATCGGCAGTGGAAAAACCACTCTCACCAAAATGCTTGCAGCGCATTACGGCTGGACTCCTAAGTTCGAGTCCGTGGACTTCAATCCCTACCTCGCCGATTTCTACGAAGACATGGAACGCTGGTCGTTCAACCTTCAGGTATACTTCCTCAACAAGCGTTTCCAGGATGTTGTGGAAATATCCAAGCACAAGGAAGTTATCATCCAGGACCGCACCATCTATGAGGATGCCCGCATCTTCGCCCCCAACCTCCATGCAATGGGCCTCATGAGCACCCGTGACTTCGAGAACTACAGTGACCTCTTCGACCTCATGATGTCCCTGGTGAACCCTCCGGACCTCCTCATCTATCTTCGCTCCAGCATCCCCAACCTCATCGCCCAAATCCAGAAACGCGGCCGTGAGTACGAGCGCTCCATCCGTATAGACTACATCACCGGTCTCAACCAGCGCTACGAAGACTGGATCAAGGACTACAAAGCCCGTCTCCTTATCGTAGACGTAGACAACATAAAGTTTGAGAATTCGCCGGAGGATTTCCAGTACATCACAGACAAGATAGACGCAGAGCTCTTCGGCCTTTTCCCTTCAGAATAAACCAAACCTAAACCCATATGGCAGAAAGATTGACCATCATCGACTTCGTGGAGAAATACTCCCGCAAGTACGCCAAAAACGTCTATCTGCGTGAAAAAGTAGATGGCGTTTGGAAAGAAATAACCCAGGAACAAACACGCGAGGAAGCATACCGCATTGGTGCGGGCCTTATGTCGCTCGGCCTCAAGAAAGGGGACAAGATAGCCCTTTTGTCCGAAAGCCGCGCAATGTGGATACTCTCGGAGCTCGGTGCCCTGTATGCCGGCGCCACGGACGTTCCGCTGTCCGTAAACCTTGGAGAGGGCAAGGACCTTGTGTTTCGCATCAACCACTCCGAGGCCAAATGGATCCTGGTGTCCGGCAACCATCTTCCTCGCATCAGGGCCGTCCTTCCGGAATGCCCCGCCGTGGAAAAAGTCATAGTCTTCGACGACACCGCATTTGACTACGATAAGCTGGAACCCAAGGAAATCCGCATCTCCGAAATCCAGAAGATGGGAGACGAATTCCTCAAGGCCCATAGGGCCGAATTCGAAGCCAGGTTCCGTTCAATCGGCCCGGACGACTACGCCAACATCTCCTACACTTCCGGCACCACCGCAGACCCTAAGGGTATTCTCCTTACCCACCGCAACTATACCGCAAACGTAGAGCAGGGAAATTCCGTCATTTCCATCGAGGAAGGTTCCGTGATGCTCATCATCCTGCCGCTGGACCACTGCTTCGCACATGTTGCGGGCATGTACACCATGATGATTTACGGCGGTTCAATTGCGTTTGTTCCCATCGGCAAAAACGCCCTTGCAACGCTGCGTAACGTGCCTGTGGCCATCTCGGAGGTCCGTCCTCACGTAATGCTCTCCGTTCCGGCCCTTGCCCGTAACTTCAAGAAGAACATAGAGGGCGCCATCAAGAAAAAGGGCGGTTTCACGGAAAAGCTCTTCTACTTTGCCCTTGACAATGCCATCAAGTACAACCGCGAATACTACAACCGCGGCACCGGCGGCACTGCCTGGCGCAAGCCCCTTGTGGCCCTCTTCGACAAACTTGTGTTCTCCAAGGTCCGCGAAAGCTTCGGCGGCCGCATGAAGTTCTTCGTGGGCGGCGGCGCCCTTCTGGACATCGAGCTTCAGAAGTTCTTCTGCGCCGTTGGCATGCCCATGTTCCAGGGCTACGGCCTCACGGAAGCCACCCCTATCATTTGCTCCAACTCCATGGGACACGCCCGCTTTGGCTCTTCCGGCCGAATTGTGAAGCCCATGGACTGCGTAATCCTTGATGCCGAAGGCAACCAGGTTCCCAACGGCACACGCGGAGAGATTGTGATTCGCGGAGAAAACGTGATGGCCGGCTACTGGAAGAACCCCAAGGCCACGGCCGACACCATCATCGACGGCTGGCTGCACACCGGAGACATGGGCTACATCTGCCCCGAAGACCCCGACTTCCTTTATGTGGTTGGCCGCTTCAAGAGCCTCCTCATATCTTCAGACGGTGAAAAGTACTCCCCGGAAGGCTTCGAGGACAACTTCACGGAAACATCCAAGTGGGTCAGCGCCTGCGTGCTCCACAATGACCAAAAGCCTTTCTGCGTAGCCCTTGTGGTCCCTGACAAGACTGCCCTCTCAGAGGCCGCTACAAAGCACGGCCTTGATCCCGCATCGGAGGAAGGCAAGCGCTATATGCTGGATCTCATCCAGACCGATGTCGATGGTTACAAGAAGGGTGGTAAGCACGAGGGCATGTTCCCTGAGCGCTGGCTGCCTTCGGCCATTGGTATCTGCGACGAAGAATTCACCATCGCAAACAAGATGATGAACTCCACCATGAAGATCGTCCGCGGCAAGGTTGAGGAACACTACGCCAGCCTGCTGGATTACCTTTACACGGTAGAGGGCAAGGACATCCACAATCCCCGCAACATGGCAGCCCTGAAGTAATTGCCGTTTCCGGGCAATGACTTACACGTTTTTGGCCGATTTTGCGTATTTCGCTGCCCATTTGGGCAATGACTAACACAAAATCGGCCATTTTTGTGTAACTCGTTGCCCTATAGGCAGTCGATGATTATTTCGTCGGCTATCTGCTCTGGAGAAAGGCTGTCAGTATCAATCGTAATGTGAGCTGCGGCTTCGTAGAGCGGTTCACGCACGGCAAGGCGTTCGGCAAAATGGTCATCTGCCAGCGGGCGGCTTTCCGTGTTTCCGTCCAACCTTGCCCAAAGCGTTTCCACCGTGGCTTTCAAGTATATACAAAGCGTTTTTTCTTGAAGTAACTTAACTGCGCCGGGAACCGTAACCGTACCGCCACCAAGTGACAGGACCGCCGTTGTTTCACTGTACTTTGATATGGTTTGCTCAAGCGCCTTCTTCTCAAGGAGGCGGAAACCTTTTTCGCCTTCGGCTTCAAAGATTGATGGGATGCTGCGCCCGGTTTTTTTGACAATTATGTCGTCCAAATCCATGAAAGGGCAGCCCAGCGAATCTGCGACGATACGCCCGACTGTTGTTTTTCCGCTTCCCATGAAGCCTGTGAGGGTTAACAGCATGGGGCAAAAATACACAAAAAGTAAATAAGAGCAAAAATTTTGTTGCTCTTGGAATTACGCGCAGGATTGGTTATCTTTGTAAGACTATGGCCAAATCGGACAAACAATGGACACTGAAACCGGCCGCCGATGAAGAGAAATCGGCCAGGCTGGCTGCGGAACTTGGGATAGACCGGGTTCTGGCAGAGCTTCTTGTCCAAAGGGGCGTAGAGACCTTTGAGGAAGCCCGTTGTTTCTTCCGCCCCAGTCTGGACCAGCTCCATGACCCTTTCCTCATGAAAGACATGGACAAGGCCGTAGAACGGCTTCACAAGGCAATTACGGGCCATGAGCACATCCTGGTATACGGAGACTACGACGTAGACGGCACCACTGCCGTTGCCCAGCTTTACTCCTTTGTGAAGCAGTTCACTTCCAAAGTGGATTTCTATATTCCGGACCGCTACGACGAAGGTTACGGCCTGTCCTACAAGGCACTGGACTGGGCATCTGACAACGGCGTCAACCTTGTGGTCACGCTTGACTGCGGCATCAAGGCCATAGAAAAAGTGGAGTACGCCCGCACCAAGAACATAGATGTCATTATCTGCGACCACCATCTTCCGGAAAATGAACTTCCCGGTGCCGTGGCCATCCTGGACCCCAAACGCGAAGACTGCAACTACCCCTTCGACGACCTCTGCGGCTGCGGGGTTGGCTTCAAGCTGGCTCAGGGATATGTAGAGAAATACAACCTGGATCCCGCCATACTTGAACCTCTGCTGGACCTCCAGGTGGTGTCAATCGCATCGGACCTTGTGTCCATGACCGGGGAAAACAGAATCCTCGCTCACTTCGGCCTCAAGCGGCTCAATGAAAATCCCCGCAAGGGACTTCTGGCCATGATCAACCTTGCGCAGCTGGAGCCCGGGCACATTTCCATTGACGACATCGTCTTCAAGATAGGTCCCCGCATCAATGCCGCCGGCCGAATGGAAAGCGGCCGCCTTGCCGTGGAACTTCTCACAGCCACGGATGACCGCACTGCGTTCCGCATAGGTGAGCAGATCAACAACAACAACAACGAGCGCAAGTCCATAGACCGTGAGATAACCCAGGAAGCACTCCTGATGGTACAAAACGGCACCGCCCTTGAATCAGAGAACGTAACCATAGTATATAACCCCACCTGGAACAAGGGTGTAGTTGGAATTGTGGCCTCACGCCTTGTGGAAGCCTATTACAAGCCCACCGTGGTGCTTACCAAAAGTAACGGCTTTGTAACCGGCAGCGCCCGCAGCGTGCAGGGCTTTGACCTCTATTCCTCCATAGAGAGCTGCGCAGACCTCCTTGAGAACTTCGGCGGCCACGTATATGCCGCAGGCCTCACCATGAAGGAAGAGAACCTGGAGGAATTCTGTCGCCGAATGAACAAGTTCGTGGCCGGAAACATTACCAGAAAGGAACTTACGCCGGTTGTGGAGATAGACGCCCGTCTCAATTTCTCCCAGATTACCCCCAAGTTCACGCGCATCCTCAAGCAGTTCCAGCCCTTCGGCCCGGGAAACAACAATCCGGTATTCCTAACAGAGGATGTTTATGATGCCGGCAATGGCCGAAAGGTGGGCGCAGGCGGCGTACACCTCAAGTTGGACCTCATGCAGGAGAGCCAGCCATACAGGCAGATTGCGGCCATCGGCTTCAACATGGCCCAGTTCTATGACCACATCAAGGCCGGCAATCCAATTGATATCTGCTACTCTATTGTGGAGAATTTCTATCGCGGTTCTTCCACCGTACAGCTCCGCCTGAAAGACATCAGGGAGCGCGACGAACTCATATAATATACCCCACTTCCTTGAAACTGTAGTGGCGCACGGGCTTCCCGGGCGCTTCCAGGTCCCATATCATGAGCCTGCCGTCCGGGGCGACTCCCTTTATGATTCCAGTGTACTCCCTGTCCGTAATGTAGTCGTGGTAACGGGCGTTGACATCCTTGTTGAAAAGGTAGGTGGAGTAGCTTGAGAACAGCGCCTCACGCAGCTTTTCATCTTGAAGGTAAGGGAGCCTTTTCTCAAAACCGTCAAGAAGCTTTTCCAGACATTCCGGCAGCGGATACTCCTTCCCGGTAAGGCTCCAAAGCGAAGTTGCGTTTGCAAGCTGCGGGAACTCCCGCTGGTTGATATTGAGGCCCACGCCAATTACCGATGCCGAAAGCCGGCCGCCGCTGAGGGCGTTTTCTATGAGAATCCCACAAATCTTTTTCTTGCCCACATATACGTCATTGGGCCATTTCACCTTGCACCATATAGCATGGCTCTGAAGGAAATTCACCACGGCCACCGATATAAGATAATTTAGCCAAATGGTATGTGACGCGGCCGGGGCATCCTCTCCGTATTTGAGCACTATGCTGAACGTGAGGTTCTTGCCGGGTTCCGTAAACCACGTGTTTCCGCGCTGGCCGCGGCCGGCGGTTTGCTCATGCGCGGCAAGCACGGTGCCGTTTGGAAGCTCCGGCAGACGCCTCAGCGCCTCAGAATTTGTGGAATCAATTGTGTCCAGCCAGATGATGGTCATGTTTTAAAAATCCAAGTTACGTGTTTAGGGCAACGATTTACACAAAAATGGCCGATTTTGTGTAAGTCATTGCCCAAATGGGCAGCGAAACACGCAAAATCGGCCAAAAACGTGTAAGTCATTGCCCGTAGACTAGAACAGCGTAGGTTCCCAGTCGTCAAAGTCTACGGCGCCGCCGGAGCTGCCGCCGTCTTCGCCGTCAGGAACATCGTCAGTCGCCTCCGGTGCGGCTTCATTGACCTCAGGTACGTCTTCTTCATTCATGTCCTGAACGTCATCGGCCATGTCCGGTGTGCCGTTGTCTTCGGGGACTTCCTTCTCCAGGGGCTCTCCAAACTCTACGGACTTGAGGTCGTAGGGCGAGCACTTCTTGCCCTTGGCCGAAAGGCCTTTACGGGCGATGAACTCGGACACGTCTACGGTCTCTGGTTCACGGTGCTCATATTTTCCGCCGAAGGTGAGAATCATCTGAGGGAAAGGATCGGAGCTGATGTCTACCAGCCTTGAGCCGCGGGAATCCGATATGAAGACCACGGGGGTGTTGTTGCTTTCCGTGAAGCTGAAGCGCTTTACGTAGTATGCCTTGGCTGCGTTGTCCCAGTACACCACGGTATAGACCTTTGAAGGATCCAGTTTCTCTATGCGGATCACATCTCCCTGGTACTTGTTCACAAGGTCATAAGTAGTGGTGTAGTAGGAACCGTCGGCAAAGATAGCCAGAACCCTGTCTTCTCCGGAGAACTTGCCAAGATGCTCTCCGCGGCCGTCCTCGTTGAGGCGCTGGATGTCAGGGTCCCACCAGATGTCCTTGCCTTCCAAGGTGGTTATGCCCTTGGATTTCAGTTGGATACGCGCGATGGCATTCTTGGTGACAAGGTTGCCTCTGGAACCGCGCCCTTTGATGGCAAGGCCGGAGAAATCCCATTCAAGCTGGGTTTTCTTGAGCCCTTTCTTGGGCCGAAGCGAAACGCGTACGGTTTCGGCCTCACCGTTATGGTTTACGGTGAACCAGAGGATGCGGGAACCTTCGGCACCGGTGGTGATGTCGTAGTCTTTGTCGCGGGTGACGGAGGTGATGGCAAAGCGTTTGGCAAAGTAGGAGCCGGCCTTGCCGTCACGGTAAATCACGTTGTATATGGTGCGGGCGTCTCCGCGGTTGAAAACGCCGGCATACAGGAGGTCTTTCCAGAAGAAAGCCTTGTCCTGCACCTTTGTGACGCGGAATTTGCCGTCCTTTGCAATGACAATTATCTCCGAGAGGTCCGAGCAGTCGCAGATATACTCTCCTTCGTCCCTCTTGAGGCCGATACCCACGAATCCTTCCTCCAGGTTTGCGTAGAGCTTGGCGTTGTTGGACACAACCTTTGTGACCGTAATGTTCTCAAGGGAAGAGATTTCCGTAAGACGCGGCCAGGCTGCGCCGTACTTCTTCTTGAGCATCTTGAACCAGTCTATTGTGAACTCCGTTATGTGCTCAAGGTGGTCCTTCACCTCCTTCATCTGGTCCTCGATGGCGTATATTTTCTCGTCAAGGGCCTTGGTGTCGAACTTGGATATCTTGCGAACCGGCTTCTCAACCAATTTGAGGATGTCCTCCATGACAATTGGCCTGTGAAGAAGGTCCTGGTACTGAAGCATCTGGGACAGGATGTCCTGAAGCTGTTCCTCCCAGCTCATCTGGTTCTGCTCCAGCACTTTGTAAATGCGGTTTTCAAAGAAGATGCGCTCCAGGGAAGAGTAGTGCCAGTCGTTTTCCAGTTCTCCGAGTTTAACCTCCAGCTGCGCCTTCAGGATGTCGCGGGTGTGGTAGGTGTCGTACTCCAGGATTTCGTCTACGGTAAGGAACACCGGCTTGTTTTCCCGGATTACGCAGGCGTTTGGCGCAATCTTGGTCTCGCATTCCGTGAAGGCGTAAAGGGCGTCTATGGTCTTGTCCGGGGAGACATCGGCCGGAAGATGGATGATGATTTCCACCTTGTCCGTGGTCATGTCATCTATCTTCTTGATGTTGATCTTCTTCTTCTCCTTGGCCTTGATGATGCTGTCTATGATGCCCTGGGAGGTTTTGCCGTAGGGGATTTCTGTGATGGTAATGGTGTTTTTGTCCACTTTGTTGATGCGGGCGCGCACCTTTACCATACCGCCTCTCTTGCCCTTGTTGTACTTTGAGCAGTCTGCGATGCCGCCGGTAGGGAAGTCCGGGAGAATCTCGAACGGCTCTCCTTTGAGGATGGCAATTGAAGCGTCTATGAGTTCGTTGAAGTTATGGGGCAGAATCTTTGAACTGAGGCCGGCGGCAATGCCTTCCGTACCCTGCGCAAGCAGCAGCGGGAAACGCACCGGGAGTTCCGTGGGTTCCTGGTTTCGGCCGTCATAGGAAGTCATCCAGGGGGTAACCTTGGGGTCGAACACCACTTCCTTTGCAAACTTGGAGAGACGGGCCTCAATGTAACGGGGCGCGGCGTTGGAGTCTCCGGTGAGGATGTTTCCCCAGTTTCCCTGGCAGTCTATGAGAAGACCTTTCTGGCCGAGTGTGACCAGTGCTCCAAGGATGGACGCATCTCCGTGGGGGTGATACTGCATGGCCTGGCCCACAATGTTGGCAACCTTGGTGTAGCGGCCGTCGTCCATTGTGGCCATGGTGTGCAGGACCCTTCTCTGGACAGGCTTGAAGCCGTCCACGATGTGCGGCACAGCCCTGTCCAGAATGGTGTAGGACGCATAGTCCAGATACCATTCCTTGAACATTCCGGAAAGTTTGTACTTCCTGCTGTCTCCGCCAAGGAGTTTGTCGAATTTCCCGGACGCGGCGGCGTCTTCGGAGAGTTCCTCGTCTTCCTCTTCCGGGTTATTCTTGATGTCGTCCCAATCTTCTGCCATAAAAACTAGAATTCATACCCAAACCGGCGAAGCTCCTTGCGGTCTTCCCTCCAGTCGGGGTCCACTTTTACAAATGTAGTCAAAAAAACCTTTTTTTGGAAGAAATCTTCCATCTCAAGGCGTGCCTGGGTGCCCACTTTTTTGAGCATCGCGCCCTTTTTGCCGATGATTATTCCCTTCTGGGACTCCCTCATCACATAGATTACGGCGCTTATCTCATAGCGTTCCTCACCCTCATGGAAGGACTCGATAGACACCTCACAACTGTACGGAATCTCTTCCGAGTAGTTGAGGAAAATCTTTTCCCTTATGATTTCCGACGCAAAGAAGCGGAGGTTCTTGTCCGTGAACTGGTCTTTGTCAAACCATGCGGGAGCCTCCGGAAGCCGTGAGGAAACGGCCTCCATGATGCTCTCGAGGTTAAATGACTCCTGGGCCGAAGCCGGGATGATTTCGGCCTTGGGAAGCCTCTCCTTCCACCATCCCATGAGCTCAACCACCTTCTCCTGGTTGGAGATGTCAATCTTGTTTATCACAACCACCACGGGGCATTCCACGCGGGAGAGTTTCTCTATGTAAGCCTCGTTTTTGTCCGGTTTTTCAACGGTGTCGGTGACATAGAGGATGATGTCGGCATCTCCGATTGCGGTGTTCACAAACGCCAGCATGTTCTCCTGAAGCCTGTAATTGGGCTTGAGGATGCCGGGGGTGTCGGAGTACACAATCTGGAAGTCTTCCCCGCTCACGATGCCCATGATGCGGTGACGGGTGGTCTGGGCCTTTGCCGTCACTATGGACAGCTTTTCTCCCACAAGGGCGTTCATCAGCGTGGATTTACCCACGTTGGGATTGCCGATGATATTTACAAAGCCTGCCCTGTGTGCCATTATACGTAGGCTCCCATTTTGAGGATATTCACTTCGCCTTCAGTGAGATAGCGCCAGTCGCTCTTCTTGAGGCCCTTCTTGGTGAGACCTGCGAAGTACACCCTGTCAAGGGCGCGGACTTCGTAGCCGAGGGACTCGAAGATTCGGCGGACAATGCGGTTTTTGCCGGAGTGGATCTCAATGCCAAGCTGGCGGTGGTCGTGGGCGTCGATGTATTCAAGTTCATCGGCCGAAATTACGCCGTCGCTGAGCTCGATGCCGGAAAGGATCTTCTCCTTGTCCTCTTCCCTGAGGGGGGAATCCAGGATTACCTGGTAGATCTTTTTCTTGTTGTAGGAGGGGTGGGTGAGTTGTTCGGCCATCTCTCCGTCGTTGGTGAACATGAGCACGCCGGTGGTGTTCTTGTCCAGACGGCCCACGGGGAACACCCTTGTGGGGCAGCCTTTGAGGAGGTCCATCACGGTCTTTTCCGCGTGAGGGTCACTGGCGGTGGTCACATAGCCCTTGGGCTTGTTCATCACAATGTAAACCTTCTCTTCACCCTTGAGACGCTGGCCGTTGAAGCGGACGTCGTCGGTGAGGATGTTCACTTTTGTGCCGAGTTCCGTAACCACCTCTCCGTTTACGGTGACAACACCGCTCTGGATCATGGTGTCGGCCTCCCTTCTGGAGCAGACGCCGGAATTGGCTATGAACTTGTTGAGGCGTACAACCTCCTTGATTTCAGTGGGGGCGGTGTCGTTGTCGGAGTAATGTCCGTTCACCTGGGGCTTGCGGCTGAGCATGGCGTCCATGCCTTCGCGGGCTCCGTCCCTTTTCTTGAATGGTTTGCCGAAGCCAGCGCCCTTCTTGGGGGCTCCGTAGCTGTTTCTGGAGGTGCCGGTTCCCTTGCGATCTCCATAGGAGGAGCTTCTTTCGGGGCGGCCTTCACGGCGCTCTCCGTATGCCGGACGCTCTCCACGGCCTGCACCGCGGCGCTCACCGTACGGGGCGCTGCTGCCGGTCCTTCTTGCGGGACGGTCTCCGTCAGAGAAACTGCGGCTGGTGGAATAATCTACTTTTTCTACGCGGCCGGTGCTTTCGGCCTGTCTTACGATACGTTTTCTCGTACCTCTTTTGTTGTCTTCCATAATACGTACACCCTCACGGGCTTTAATTTGTTTTTTATTTGTTTTTATGATATGGGTATATGTCTCTGAACCCATAGCCACCCTCGGCTTTGTAAGAGGGAGGGGCCCACGAAGTGGGAGGGGTCGGCGAAGCCGACGGTTCAGAGACATATACCCATATCATTTCAGTTTAAAAATATAGGTGATGGTTCCGGTCTGGAGGGCCGGAGCATCTGCTTTCATGTTGAAGTGAGCCTTCATGGCGGCGTTGCGGGCCGCATTCCAAAGCTCCTTGTTTGTTACGGTAGTGCCTTCGGCGCCGGGGATGGCTTCCGTTACGTTTCCGTACTGGTCCACCTTGATCTGGACCACCACTGTGCCTTCGGCCTGGATGCCATAGGTGGGCTTGGGAAGAGAGCCCACAACGGAACGGCCCTTGAGGTGGGCGTTTGCGGTGCCTTCGGTTTTGCCCTCACGGGTATTTCCGTCCGGCTGGCCGGCCTTGAAGCCTTCCGATGCGTCTTTGGCGCTATGGGGCGTTGTGGCGCTGTTCTCCTTTTTGCTCATGCCGGGGAACGACGCCCTGGGGTCAAGCTTAGGCTCTTCCTTCTGCTCCGGAGTGGGGACATCCACGTCTCCAACGGGGTCCGGTTTGGTGGCTGGAGTTACGTTGGGCCTGTCGTTCACATGCGGGGATTCGGCCTTCTGGACCAGTTCCACCGCCTTTTCGCGGTCCACTTCCTCGGCCTGGGGCTGGCGTCCCACGCGGGTTTGAATGGGCTTTGCCACTTCCTCTTCTTCCTCGAATTCAATCACAAGGGACGTGCGCTCCGGCGGCGGAGGGTCAAGGTAGGTGAGCCCGCTTGTGAGGCACACCACCAGCGCGGCTGCATGAAGCCCCAGCGTAACCAGGATGCCGATTACGCCAGCGTTCTTCTCACTCTTTTCCTGCTTGCGCTGGTACGGTTGCATGTGCTATTCCGGCTGGGTTGCCAGGATAACCTTGTAGTGGTTTCTCTTGGCAATGTTCATAACCTGTACAACTTCTCCTACGGGGACTGTCTGGTCACTGTAGATGGAGAAAGTGGGATCCTCCTCCTGAGAGAGAAGGCCGATTAGCTGATCCTCCACATCCTCAAACTCCGTGGGCTCCTTGTCTCCGTTGATGTGGTAGGTGTAGGTTTGGTCTCCCCAGTCCTTGATGCTTACGCTCACAGTTGCCTTTGCGTTTACCTGGCCCGTGGATTTGGGCAGGAGGAGCTTGAGGGCGTTGGGGTTTATGAGCGTAGAGGTGACCAGGAAGAAGATAAGCAGCAGAAACACTATATCCGTCATGGAGGATACAGAGAACTGCGCGTCTACCTTGGTGTTTCTCTTGAGTGCCATGGCGCTACTCCTCTTCCTTGGTGGGTTCGTTGATTACGATGTCCATGAACTCCATGGTGGAGTTTTCCATCTGGTACACAAGGTCGCTGACCTTGGAGGTGAGCCAGTTGTAGCCGAAGTATGCGATGATACCCACAATAAGGCCGCCCACGGTGGTGAGCATGGCAGTGTAAATGCCGCCGCTGAGGAGGGTGATGTCAATGTTGTTGCCGGCCTTTGACATGTTGAAGAAGGCTTGGACCATGCCCATTACGGTGCCAAGGAAACCGATCATGGGGGCTCCGCCGGCTATGGTTGCAAGAAGCGGAAGGCCCTTTTCAAGGCGTGCCACTTCCACGTTGCCGATGTTCTCGATGGCGCTCTGGATATCGGCCATGGGCCTGCCCATGCGGCCGATTCCGGTTTCGATCATGCGGGCCACGGGGTTGTCGTATTTGCGGCACAGGGTTACGGCGCTCTTCTTTTTGCCGTCTGTGAGGTAATCCCGGATGTCCTTCATGAAGTGAGGGTCAATCTTGGATGCGTTCTTGATGACCCACCACTTGCGGCCGATCAGGTAAACGGCCAGGATTGAAAGGGCAAGGAGTACCCACATGAGGGGACCGCCCATGGTGAACATGGAAAAGAGACTCTCGCTCATCTGCTGGGGCTCCTGGGCTACAGGAATTTCGGCAGCCTGGTTGATGGCTTCGGCCATGGCTTCCAGGGTGTCTGCTTGAAGAATTTGGAAGGGCATATCTTAGTACTTTGTTTATATTCTATATCAATCTGCAAAGATACTAAAAAAACTGCTCCTCCGCAAGGGCTACCCCATCTGAATCTCAATATCTCGTGAATATCCCGCGGGCGAGGTTGGCACCACTTTCGGACGAGGTGACACCATCTCCGGGCGAGGTTGGTGGCATTTGGGCAATGACTCACGCGTTTTTGGCGTTTTTCGCGTTGCTCGTTGCCCATTTGGTCAACGATTCACACGTTTTTGGCCGAATTTGCGCGTTTCATTGCCCATGATGCTGTTTGTTTTTCCGGAAGTCCTTGGCCCGAAGGAACTGGCCCACAAGATGGGTGGATATTCCAATCGCTTTTGCAACAATGTCCGGAGCAAGACCGTATTTGTCCGATACCATAACGGCAAGGCGTCCTTTGTCCACGCCATCAAGACTTGACAATGACCTGCCTTTGAATTCATCGGCCAAAATGTTGTTTATGAGGTCTCTGACCTCTCGGGAATCGAACTCTATTTCCTCGCCCACTGATTTTGAGATGCTTACAAATGATTCATAGTCCTTCACCAGCCGGGTGTTATAGTCCTTCGGCCCTTTGAAGAGTTTTTTCACAAGCCGCTGGCTTACAAACGAAACTGGAAGAAGTCCAAGGACGGGATGAAACTGCCAGTGGTCCGGAATACTCTCGCGTGTTCCAGTCATGGCCTCCAGTTCACGGGCCGACATTTCTTTGGCCAGTTTCCCCTGAATCAGTGTTCCAAGTATGGAGTAATGAAGGTATGAGCTGCCCCATGGCCATCCTCCCGGTACGGCAAGAAGCTTCTCGTAGTGGTTCCTGTCCAGATACAGGATCAGGGAGCGCATCTGATCCTCATCTTCGATGGGCCTCAATTTAAAACTGTAGTCCTCAGGCAGCGTCTTGTATCCGTCATTTTTAAGCATCCTGTTCAACTTTCGCTTGAGGTATCCAAAGGCTTCCAGGGCTGCTTCTCCCGTGCCGCTCATGATGATGTGGATGTGGTTCGGCATGAGCGTGAAGTCGTATATTACAATAGCGTACTTGATTGATATGAGGCCGATGAGCATCATCCCGTAAGCATACTGTGCTACGGTATTGAAGATATTCCCTTCCTTCCACCCGTCTGTGCAGAAGTGATAGTATCCGTTCCCCATGCTGCGGTATTCGTCCCGCGGTTTTCTGTATGTTTTCATACTGCAAAGGTGAAAAAAGTTATCCGTTTCAAATGTTGTGAAACGGATAACTTTCAAAAACGGCACCTGGGTGTGTTGTAACGGCGTTTTTATGTGAGCCGCATAGGCGGATATTGCAAATTTCGGCCTTAATTTGCGAATTGCCAAAATGCACTGAATGGCCGAAAACCTTTTGCTGCGCAGTTTGCCATCAAAAAAACAGTAGGGCAACGAACAACGCGAAAACGGCCGAAAACGTGTGAGTCATTGACCAAATGGGCAGCGAACAACGCGAAAACGGCCGAAAACGTGTGAGTCGTTGCCCGGGTGCGACCAGCCTCGTCCGAAAGGGGTGCCAGCCTTGCCCGCAGAGTTCTGAAAACCCTGGTCCAAGCCGGGAATCTTCAGCTGGGTCTAAATCACTTCAATCTCACCGGCGGGGATCCAGCCCTGGCGGCCGTCCGCGAGTTCAATGTTGGAGAAGCCGCCAACGTTGTCCAAAATACGCACACGTGTGCCCTCGTGGAGGATAAACAGGTCCTTGGCGCCATCGGCCGAAGGGGAGCTCTTGACGGAGGAGACCGGCTTCATCACTATTGCCATGTCCTGCCTTAGTGCCTCCGTGCGCTGCCACCTGGCAAAATCCCAGCCCATAAGTGCCACCACAAGGAAGGCTATTCCAAGGAAGAAGCCAAGTTTACGGCGCCCGGCGGTGCTTCCAAGAAGGAACAGCAGCACGCAGGCAACCATGAGCGCCAGGCTCACAAGGCCGATCACGGCCCAGGCATTTGACGGCAGCAAGTAGCACACTCCGCGCCTCCACTGCTGGAAGAACATCTCCGGAACCTCATCAATGCGGTCCTGGGTAAGCGCACGGGCGTATTCCAGGTTATAGCGGACATCTGCATCGGAGGGGTCCAGCCTGCAGGCTCTTTCGTACCAAAGGATGGCCTGGGCGATTTCCCCGCTCCTCAGATAAGAGTTTCCAAGGTTGTAGTACAGTTCCTTTGACATGAGCCCGGTTTCACGGACATCCTCAAAGTCCTTCAGGGCCGAAGCATAATCACCGGCCGTATAGGCCTCAACGCCTGAGCGCCAGAGGGAATCCGGGTAGGATTCGGCCGCATGGGCGGCGCCAAACGGAACAAGAAGCAGCAGGGCCATTACCGCGGCACCTGCGCCGGAAGAAGGTTTTTTCTTCATGGAAGAGTCAATAGCCGTAATAAGTGAAACGGCTTTTTCATAGTGCGCGCTCATGGCATCATGGCCGGCGGAAGGGGAGTAGCGGGCTTCCTCGCAGGCCGAAAGAAGGCCCACAAAGTCATCGGCCACGCCCTGAGCCACACCGCCGGAAATAAGGGCTGCGGAGATGTTTTCCTTGGTCTGCTCCGCCATGTCCATCCCGAGTTTGTCCCCGATAAAGCCCGTGAGGGAACGGTGAAGTTCCTCGTAGAAGGCCGTGTAGAGGTCCTTCTGCAGGAATTCCAGTGCCTGCGAGAGCCGCTTCAGGGCCTGCCTTGTGGCCTTGCGGTTGCGGGTTCCGGCAACATCGGCCCTGCGTGCTGCAACCTTTCGGAAGCTAAGCCAGAATCCAAGCCCCAGCAGTATCAGCGCTATGATGGTGCCCCACCATGCCTTGGAATACACCAGGAAGTTGTTCCCGGCCGCCAATGCAGTCTTGGTGCGGATAAAGCGGATGTCCTCGTCCAGGCTCTTCACGCCCTTCCTGTCCACCACCAGCGTATTTCCGCCGGCCGAAGAACCGCCGTCCTGAGCGTATGAGGCCGACCGTGCCACCGAGATTGGCAGCGCCGCGGAAGAGGCTGTCTCATAGCGACGTGCGCCGATATCATAGTATGCAAAGTTCACGGGCCCCAGGGTGAAGTCTCCGGGACTGCGCGGAATGAACGGGTACTCGAATGTCTTGGAGCCGGAAGTCCCGCTTTTGTCCGTGTTCACGCTTGTCTTTACGTCGTACACCTCAAAATCCGGCGGGAAGGAAATCTTGGGGGCTTCCACAAGGGCTATGTTGCCCTTTCCGCTCACCGTCACAATAAGGGACGCGGCGTCATGCGTCTTGAGGGAATCCTTGCTCACCTTGGCGCTCACCTTGAACTGTCCCACGCCTCCCGCAAAACTTGCCGGGGCTCCGGAAGGAAGGGCCGAAACGCTCAGCGACCGCGCCGGAGTGGTAATCCTCTGCCTTGTTGTGACATATCCCGTGCCGAAGAAATCGTCGAAGGGAGACCCTGAACTGCGGGGGCGCCTCACGTTTACAAGGCACACAACCTCCGCGGGCTCAATGGGCTGGTCTCCGGCCTTCTGCGGGATAATCACCCACCTGCGGAGAACGGCGCTGTTGTACATTACGCCGTCCACCTGTTCGCGCTGGAACTCAATGTTTGCGGGAGCTTCCACTTCCTGGCTCCAGAAGCCCTTGAAAGAGGGGAACTTGGCATTCTCAAAGCCTGCGAGGTTGGCCCTGTGGTAGATTTTCAGCGTAGCTGTGACGGGCTCTCCCACCACAACCGAATTGCGGCTCAGGGACAGCCTCATGAAAATATCGGAGTCTCCGCGGGATGCCTGGGCCGATGACCCCTGCGCCTGCTGCTGCCCGCCGGCCTGCGAAGCATTGCCGGATGAGGCGCCGCTCCCCACAACCTGGATCTGCACGGCTTTGGACTGGATTTCGGCACCCTTTATACGGGCCGTTGCCGGCGGCAGGGTGAAAGTTCCGGTCTTTTTAGCCTGCAGTATGTAGGTGTAGGTGG
The DNA here is from genome assembly GCA_017478685.1 of Bacteroidales bacterium. Next base: position 17,243 of record JAFVDC010000018.1, read on the forward strand.
TCTGGGAAGACCGGGTGGTTTTTCCGTTTATTATCTGGATGCTTGTGGAAGAACCCTTCTGGGGGCCCCACACCACCGTGAAGTCCTCTCCGGCTTCCCACTCAAAGCTTGAGGGGGAGTTCTCTCCCTCCACCACGAATCCAACATTGAACCTTTCCTGGAGTTCAACTATATTGTGAACTTCAACCCTTATGGATGGCTGGGCCCATGCCGAAATAACGGCAAGGGCTGCTGCAAGTATGCTTACTATCCTTTTCATCCTACCAATTCTTTTCCTTCTGACGGGACTTCAGGGCGGCGGCCTTTTCGGCATCTACCTTCTCCTGTGTCTGTTTCTCTTTTTCCTGTATGGCCTGGAGCAGCTGCTGGGCCTGCTGGGGGCTCAGTTCCACCGGACGCTTTTTCTCTCCGGCGCTGTCATTCTTGTCCTGCTGCCGGTCCTGGTTCTGGTTCTGGTTCTGCTGCTGATTCTGATTCTGATCATCGTTGTCCTTCTGGTCCTTATCCTTATTCTGGTCCTGGTTTTGATCCTGGTCCTGATTCTGGATATGGTACCTTGCGTATGTGTAATTCTCCTTGGCGTCAATGTCGTCGGGAGTCAGCTGGAGGCACTTTATATAGCAGTCTACGGCCTTGTTCCAGTCCTGCTGGGCAATGGCGATGTTTCCGCGGTTGTAGAAAAACGCCGGAGCAAAATTATACCTGAGCACGCTGTCTTCGGGAACGGAATCCATCTGCTTTGCTGCTTCGTCCATATTGCCCTGCCTGTACAGGTTGTTTGCAAGGTTGTATCGGCCTGCAACGCTGGTGCTGTCTTTAAGCAGGCCTTTGCGGTAACTGATGTCGGCCTTGTCGAATTCACCGGAGCGGAATTCGCGGTTTCCGCGCCGGAAATCGCTTCTCTGGCCCCATGCGCCTCCAATGCCGCACAGAGTCAATAGTATTATGCACAGTAACTTTCTCATACCTCAAACAGTTTACGGCGCGGTTTGCGCCTTCCGATGAGAATCTCTATCACAAAGCAAAGCAGGGCTGCGCCAAGGAAATACATGAACTCATCGTCGTATTCCTCAAACACCACGCTTCCAAATTCTTCGTCCTCCATCCGGCGGATGTCGTCAATGATGGGATTCAGGCCGAATTCCTCGTTGCCGGCGTGAATGTATGCTCCGCCTCCGGCGCGGGCGATGTCACGGAGCATCTGCTCGTTGAGGCGTGTGACCACAATCTCCCCATTGCGGTCTTTGAGTAGACCGCCGTCCATGGGGATAGGCTGGCCTTCGGCCGACCCTACGCCAATGGTATACACCTTTATGCCAAGTTCCGCCGCCTGCTTTGCGCTTTCCACGGCATCGGCCTCGTGGTCTTCACCGTCGGAGATGACCACAATCACGCGGCTTTTCTCGCTTTGCGCGCTGAAACTCTTGGTACACAGGCGGATGGCGTCTCCTATGGCCGTTCCCTGCACGGGGATGGAACCGGTGTCGATGGACCCCAGGAACATCTTGGCGCTTATGTAGTCCGTGGTAACCGGCAATTGCACAAAGGACGTCCCGGCAAATATCACAAGGCCTATGCGGTCTTCCTGGAGTTTGTCCGTAAGGCGCGCTATGGCAAGTTTTGCCCTCTCCAGCCTGTTTGGGGAATAGTCCTGGGCCAGCATGGAGTTGGAAACGTCCAGCGCCACAAGGATTTCCGCGCCCTTGGTCTTTCTTTCGGCCAGCCTTGCGCCCGTCTGGGGCCTTGCAAGGCCAATTATGAGAAACATCAGGCCAAGGCAGAAGAATGATATCCTCACCCAGCCTTTCGCGCGTGAGGCCGATGGCATGAGCTCCCTTACAAGGGCCTCGTCTCCAAGGGCTTTCACCCTCTTTCCCCGGAGGTACCTCAGAACCCCGTATCCCACAAGGATGATCGGGATAAGGATGAGAAGGTACAGAAACTTATATTCGGCGAACATGAGCATACTACGGCAGCCTCCTTAACAGTGCGGTTATGAGCAGCGCCATCATAAGGCAGATGAATGCCGCCAGCGCATAACCATGATACAAATCCTTATAGACGGGGAAAGAATCCACCGTGGTCCTGGTCTTTTCCATCTGGCCGATTTCCGCGTAGATTTCGGCCAGCTTGGTGTTGTCCGTGGCGCGGAAATACTTGCCGCCGGTGTCCTGGGCTATACCCTTCAGGAGGGGCTCGTCAATTTCCACGGGAACGTCTCTGAGCTCTATGCCCCAAGGTGTCTGGACGGGGTAGGGGGCCGTTCCGTTGGCGCCAACGCCAATGGTGTAAACCCTTATCCCATAGGTCTTTGCAATTTCCGATGCCATGGAGGGGTCTATCTCTCCCATATTGTTGACGCCGTCCGTAAGAAGGATAATCACGCGGCTTTTGGCGTCTGAGTCCTTCATGCGAGCCACTGCCGTTGCAAGGCCGTTGCCAATGGCGGTACCGTCCTCAATGAGGTCGGTCTGGACTTCCTTCATGAGGTTTATTAGGGTGGCCCTGTCGGTGGTAAGGGGGCACTGGGTGTAGCTTTCTCCGGCAAACACCACTATTCCCATGCGGTCCGTTGGCCTCTGGGCAATGAACTCTATGGCTATGTCCTTTGCGGCGCTAAGGCGGTCCGGGGTAAAGTCACGGGCAAGCATGGACGTGGAAACGTCCATTGCAAACACTATGTCAATGCCTTCCGTGTCCACTTTTTCAATCTGGGTGGAAGAGCGCGGACGGGCAATGGCTATCACAAGAAGCACCATTGCGGCTTCCATGAGCGCAAACGGGATGTGCCTTATCCATTCAAGCACGCTCCGGCCGCCTGCCGTCCATTGGCTCAGGCTGGACACCCTCAAATGGGGGTCCCTGTCCTTTAACTCTATATACAGGTAGCGTCCCAGCAGAAGTGCCGGGATAATGAGAAGCCAAAGAAGATATGGATATTCAAAAAACATTACTTTACGTCATTCCCGGCTTGACCGGGAATCTCCTGTTCTATAGTACTCTGATACGTTGTTGTAACAAACCTCACGGCTCCGGGGAGGACCTTGGCGTTGTCTTCGTCGGAGGCAAGGTACTTGGCAAACTTCACGAAATCAGCCCTTTCAAAGAGGTCTTTCATTTCCTGGTACAGGTCCTGGGGGATGTCAGAGCCCTTGAGCCCGGCAAAAATCTCCGCGGTGGTCATTTCCATTGCACCAATCTCATAGCGGGAGGCAATGTATTCCCTCAGGATATCCGTGACCCCTGAATAGAAGGTTTTCTGGTATTTGGGGTCCCAGTATTTGTCCGTGCGGTACTTTTCCAGTTTACGCAGCGCCTTGATGTGGGCGGGCTCCGTGTCAAGCTTTTCCTGGGCCTTCTTCTGAGAGTTTTTGATCCACCACACAAGGAGCCATACAAGAAGGCCGAAAAGTATGAGGCCTGCAAGATAAGGCGCAATCTCCCTGAAGGTGTAGGGGAACAGTACCTGCGGCTTGATGTCGTGGGGCTCAAAGGTTTCAAGGTCTATGGACGGCTCCGTTACCTGTAGGGTCTGCCTTATGAAAACAAGGGTGTCCTTGCCCACAACGGCTTCCAGGGGGTAAAGTTCAAAGTCTCCGGGCACCAGGGGGGTAATCTTGAAATACGCCTTTATGTCGTAGCGCGCAACGGTGTCTTTCCTGGAGCTAACCTTTACGGAATCCAGCTGCCAGTCTGAGAGAACGAGCATCTTGGCGTTCTGGAGGGTGTTCTCCTTCTTTTCCTCGTCAAGTGACGGAAGGCCGACAGGCGTGCCCTCCGGAATGCCCTTGAGTTCAAGCCCGTAGTTGAACTGGTCCAGCACAAGCACGGAGTCTCTTTTCTGCAGCGCTTCAAGGAAGGACGGACCGGCTTCTATGCGACGGCCGGGCTCTTCCTCCTGTGCAAGGAGCGGGCAGCAAAGAAAAAGGGCTGGTATTAAGAATGTCTGAAGTCTCATCTTGCGGCAAATAATGTCATGAGCGGCCTTACAAAGTCTTCCTGTGTGCCGATGTCCGCGTGGTCCACCTTGTATCTCAGGAACAGTTTGTCTGCGCCGGAAGCTGCGGTGCCGAACCACTTGGAATATGCCTCACGCGTGGCCCTGGAGCCGGTGTTTATCCAGCGGGACGCTCCGGTTTCGGCATCCTTGGCATGCACAAGGCCCACGTTGGGGAGGGTTTTCTCCCTGGGGTCCGTCACCCTTATCACGGATATGTCGTGGCGGTTGACGGCCACTTTAAGGGCTTCCTCGTAGCGCGGAGTGCCGTCCGGGTTCACGTCCAGCATGTCACTGAGGACAAAGGCGGTGCACTTTTTCTTGATGGCACTGGTCAGGTAACGGAGGGCTTCGCCTATGTTTGTTCCGCCCATACGCGGCTCATACTCAAGTATTTCCCGGATTATCCTGAGGAAATGCGTACGCCCCTTTGCCGGGGGGATGAACTTCTCTACAGAATCGGCAAAAAGGATGCAGCCCACCTTGTCGTTGTTAAGGATGGCGCTGAAGGCAAGGGTTGCGGCAATTTCGGCAATCTGCTCGCGCTTTGTCTTTACCGCCGTGCCGAAGAGTCCGCTGCGGGACACGTCCACCATTAGCACCACCGTGAGTTCACGCTCTTCCTCGAACACCTTCACGTGCGGGGAATTCATGCGTGCCGTCACGTTCCAGTCCATGGAGCGGACGTCGTCTCCCCACTGGTACTCCCTTACCTCGGAGAAAGCCATTCCGCGCCCTTTGAAGGCCGAATGGTACTCTCCGGCAAAGATCTGGTGGCTCAGGGCCTTTGTCCGGATCTCAATCTTGCGTACCTTCTTTATTAATTCCTCTGGTGTCATACTGCGTCATACCCGGCTTGACCGGGTATCTTTTACGGAACAATAACGGCGTTGATCACCTTCTCTATGATTTCCTCCGGCGTGACGTTCTCGGCTTCGGCCTCATAGGTAAGGCCTATGCGGTGTCTGAGGACCTCCGGGCATACGGCGCGGACGTCTTCGGGGATCACGTAACCGCGGCGCTTTATGAAAGCGTAGGCCTTTGAGGCTGCAGCCAGGGAGATGCTGGCACGCGGGGAGCCGCCGTAGGAAATGAGGCCTTCCAGATTCTTGAGGCCGTATTCCGAAGGGGTACGGGTGGCGTTCACAATGTCCACTATGTAGCGCTCTATTTTCTCGTCCATGTAGACGTCACGCACCACGCTGCGGGCGCGTATGATGTCTTCCGGCTTAATCACGGCGTTTGCCTTGGGGAACTCCCCGGTGTTGTTCATGCGGATGATGAGGCGCTCCTCTTCCTTGGCGGGGTAGGAGACAACAACTTTTAGCATGAAACGGTCTACCTGGGCTTCCGGGAGGGGATATGTGCCTTCCTGCTCAATGGGGTTCTGGGTGGCCATTACAAGGAAGGGCTCCGGGAGCTTGTATGTCTGGTCTCCTATTGTCACCTGGTGCTCCTGCATGGCTTCCAGAAGGGCGCTTTGGACTTTTGCAGGGGAACGGTTAATTTCATCGGCCAGTACAAAGTTTGCGAAAACGGGGCCCTTGTGAACCTCAAAACTCTCGTTTTTCTGGGAGTAGATGAGGGTGCCGATTACGTCTGCGGGCAGGAGGTCCGGGGTAAACTGGATGCGGTTGAACTTGGCGTCTACTGCCTGTGACAAGGTGTTGATGGCCAGGGTTTTGGCAAGGCCGGGGACGCCTTCAAGGAGAATGTGGCCGCCGGAGAGGAGGCCAATCAGGAGGTTCTCCACAAGATGTTTCTGCCCCACAATCACCTTTCCCATTTCCAGGGTGAGCATGTCTACAAACTCACTCTCTTTCTGAATCCTTTCGTTGAGCTCACGAATGTTTACTGATTCCATATATTTTCTTACATTTGCATATGCGTTATTCCATTTGTCTCTCCTATAACGGGGCCGATTTCTGCGGCTGGCAAATCCAGCCCTCCGCTCCGTCTGTGCAGGCCGCCCTGGAACAGGCTCTTTCCAGGCTTCTTGGCGGGGCCGTTCCCGTTACCGGCGCCGGCCGCACGGACACCGCCGTCAATGCCGTAGGCTACATTGCCCACTTTGATTTTGACGGGCCCCTGCCCTATGAGACATCGGATTTTATCTACAAATTAAATGCCATTCTGCCCCGTTCAGTGGTGGTTCATGAGGTACTTCCCGTGGCCGAGGATTTCCATGCACGCTTCGGCGCCCGCCGCCGTGAATATACCTACTTCATTCACAGGCAGAAAGACCCTTTTGTGGCTCCATGGAGCTGGCAGTGCGGCTATCCCGCCCTGGATTTTGACGCCATGAACGAGGCCTGCCGGTATCTCCTCGGCACCCACGACTTTTCATGCTTTGAGAAAACCGGCACGGACAACAAAACCTCCATCTGCACCGTCTTCGACGCCTTCTGGAGGCCCTATACGCCATCGTACCTCTCTGTCATTTCGAGCGGAGCCGAAGGCGAAGTCGAGAAATCTCATCCCTACTGGTACTTCCGCATAGCGGCCGACCGCTTCCTGCGGAACATGGTCCGTGCTACGGTAGGGTCACTGATAGAAGTGGGCCGAGGCAAACATCGGCCCGAATGGATAGCCGAACTAATAGAAAACGGCACCCGCGGGGACGCCGGCGAATCCGTTCCCGGAAACGCCCTCTTCCTCAGCAAGGTGCTGTATTAATATTTCCTATTCTACTGGGAAAGGACTGCTGCAGTCATCTGAATTTGTGTAGGAGTGAGCGTCCTTGATCACTCTCTTGGTCACGTATTTACTCGCCAGTTTACCATTGTTGGCGTAGTAATGGTATTCCGTGTAGGTGTTGTTGTCATACTTGTAAATAGTAAAGTAAAATTCCCCCACGATTCTATTTGAAAAAGGGACCACGGAAAGCGTTGTAGATTTGCGTAAGTAAATCTCTAAACAATGATTTCTATGGACCTTAAACAACAGATTCTTCACTACTACCGTGTAG
>JAFVDC010000198.1 GCA_017478685.1 Bacteroidales bacterium
CACATTATGGGGCGTGGAACAAGGCAACAGGCAGAAGTCTTTGTGGGAATTTTTCACGAGTCCGAATACAAATTTCAACGGAGTTTGAACAAACCTTCTTTAAAACAATGGGACATACTGACAGAGGAGATATCGGATATCAGACAGTTCCGCAATAAAATCTGCTACACTGACAGGAATGCTTATGTCGCAAGGATAGATACAATGCCAACAGGTTATCCGTGGGGTTCAGCCAATCTGTTCTTTAACGGAAACTTGTGGCTAATGAACAGAGGCACGGAGTACCCGAAGATTGGAGGAAGAGAGAAAAGGGTTATATGCCGGTCGCATAATGTGGATTTGCCCAATCATTATCGTGTACTTGACGGGATGATTCTCAGAAGCAGTTTCGTGAATTACAAACTGACCGAATCGCTCTTCAACAGCGCCAATCAGTATTTTTCAATGATTACAAGAAGGGGAGAGGCCGATATTGAAATAGCTAAAATTCTTGGTGAACGAATACAGATCCCGATAGAAGAGACTTTCCAGATAGTAGGCAGCTGGTATTCCGGGAAAAATGTGCGGCAAATGACTCAGGCCGAAAAACTTGAGGCTGCCAAAAGGATGAAGAACAAGTTGAATTCTTCCAACCGCGTCATATCGATCGTCCTGCAATTGTCGGCGTCTACCGTAGAGGCCATGTTCCCGATTCCCCGTTAAACGGACACGGATTGGCCGTTCTGGAGTCCGCGCACGGGAAAAACGCTCCCACGGACACGGACTCGGCGTTCTGGTGTCCGCGCACGGGAAAATCGGCCTCACGGACACGGGTTGGGCGTTTCGGTGTCCGCGCACGGGAAAATCGGCCTCACGGACACGGGTTGGGCGTTTCGGTGTCCGCGCACAGGAAAACCACCCTCACGGGCACGGAATGGGCGTTAAGGGTGCCCGGAACATGAAATATGAACGAGGAGAAGGGGAACAGAGCATGAATCTCCACCCAAAAAGGGTGAAAACCACATAAACGTGTGGTGTTTTTCTCCCGTCGAATAGCTTTCTTTGTGTAGCAAAACCGCCAAGCACATGGATAGCATCAAAACGACGCCGATTGAACCACTTACGGAAAGGGAAACAGACATCCTGAGACGGATTGCCGCCGGACATTCCACCGCGCGCATAGCCAGTGACCTGGATTTGAGTCCAACCACCATTATGTGGTATCGTAAGCGGCTTCACCTCAAATTCGACGTTCACAGCGCCGTGGAGCTGGTGCGCCTTGCCCTGGAACAAAAAATAATCTGAGCACATATGAAAAAGGCAGTTTCACTAATCACAGTATTAATGCTCGCATGCGTGAGCGCGAGCGCGCAAAGCTTCCTTGAAAAGATGAAAGACCGCGCCAAGAACGCCGTGGAAAACAATATCGGCAACAAGGTGGAAAGGGGAATAAACAACCTTCTGGACGGGAAAAAGGCCGAAAAGAAGACTGCCGACACTATTGGCAGCGACCACACCGCCAAGGACGGGGCATCTCAGGCCGGCGGCACCTGGACCTGCCCTGAATGCGGCAACCAAAACATCGGAAAGTTCTGCAATGAGTGCGGAGCAAGGCAGCCGGAAGGGGCGGCATCGGCAAAAAAGGCCAAGGCAAATTGGAACAGTTACGACTTTGTGGCTGGAGACGAGATTATCTTTGAAGATACCGTAGAAGATGAGCAGACAGGGGAGTTCCCCTCCAAATGGGACCTCTTTGACGGATATGCCCAGATTACCGAACTTGATGGAGTAAAGTGCATAGCCCTGGCCGATGACGGAGCCATAACGCCGCTTTTCAATGAAGGAAAGCCCTATCTCACAGATGCTTTTACCATTGAATACGACGTTTATGTGGTCTATGGTCCGGACTACGGAACCACCTCCAATCCCCACAGCTGGGTTATACGGACATACCTTCCTACCGGGAGCAAAATCAAGGCCGACCGCGGCGGCTTCAATTTCCAGCATCAAGTATCAACGGGTGACGGCGTACGTGTCCTGGACGGCGCATATTTCCCTTATGACTGGGACGTGCCGGGCTCGGACCACAGATCAGGTGCCGCTCAACTTAATGGTGTGGCAACAAACGCCTGGCACCACGTAGCCATTTCCTTCAACAAGAGAGCCTATAAGGTGTATTTCGACGAAAACAGGGTAATCAACATCCCTAACGCCACCAAACCGGATTATTTCTGGATTGAGTGTAACCAGCACGAGCACGTTTTCTTCATCAAGAACATCCGTATAGCGAAGGGTGCCGTGCCGCTCTATGACCGCCTGGCCAGCGATGGCAAAATAATCACTTATGCCATAACTTTTGATACCGGCAAGGCCAGCTTAAAACCAGAATCCACCGGTGAAATCAACCGAATCACCAAAATTATGCAGGACGACCCTTCAATAGTCTTCGAGGTTCAGGGCCACTGTGACAACACCGGAACTGACAAAGTCAACGACCCTCTGTCCCAGAAACGCGCAGAGGCCATTGTAGAGGCACTTGTCGCAAATGGACTCGGCCGGGAGAGACTGAGCGCCGTTGGAAAAGGCGCGCATGAGCCTATTGCCGATAACTCCACAGATGAAGGCAGGGCCAAAAACCGCAGGGTTGAATTTATTAAAAAGTAATGCTATTTTTGCAAAAATGAGAAAGTTATCGGCACTGATCATATTGATGCTTTTTCCGGTGGCCCTGAGTGCATACAAAGACTACCGGGGGTATAATCTGGATTCCCTGGAGCATGTAACGGCCCGCCTTAGTCCGGAGCGCTTTGCATCGGCATCCTATGATGAACTGTATGCTTACGGCCTCGCCTGCCGGGACTTGGCGTGGGGCTATCTCCAGCTTGACGCCTACAAAAGTGTCTACTACGCCAGGCAATGCATGAGCATCTGCGAGCGCCTGGAAAAGATGGGCTCCAAGTTTGACATGCTCATTCTGATCGGCCAGCATTTTTATTCTAGGGAACTGTACGATTCCGCCAGGGTGTACTACAATGAGGCGTCGGCTCTGTTGGAGCGCATGGAGCCAAAATGGAAAGAGGAGAGCTTTCATGACTTTGAGGCCATGCAGGCCCGTCTCTGGGGTACCCTGGGCAACTTTTATGCAATGCAGGACTCCGTGCCGCAACTCACGTATTACTATGGCAAGGCCGGGGAAATCTTCGAGAAATGGGAATGGTGGGAAGACTGCTCAACCCTTCATCGGAACCTGGGAGAGGTGTATCTGGACTACGGAGACATGGAAAGGAGCCGCGAGGAGTATGATAAGGCCTTTGACTTTGCACAGATGACGGGGGATTCCCTGATTGTGGCCGGGGCGATGTACGGTTTGGGAAGGTGGTACCAGACTTCCGGCAAAACCCGCAAGGCAATTGAGTATCTTTCAAAGGCTTACGAGTATTTCGGGAAGCACTACCAGGAGGAATCCAGGTGCCTCGCCGACACCATGGAGGTAATGAATGCAGCACATGCCGAACTTTACCGCAATGCCCGAATGATGGCTATAGGAGCCGTCCTGCTGCTTGTCCTTCTCATAGGGGGCGTAGTTGTTTCGTCAAGGCTCAAAGCCACGAAAAAGGAACTCACGGAAACTTCGGCCGTGCTGGAAGAGACAATTGAGGACATCCATCCCGTTCCCGAGGCCGAAATTCCGCTCACAGACCAGGAGAGACGCATCCTGGGGCTTCTGGCCGAAGGCCTCAGCACCAAGGAGATTGCAGACAAAATGTGCCTTGGCACCAACACCATCCTTTGGTACCGCAAACGCCTCTTTGCAAAGTTTGACGTCCACTCCGTAGCCGCCCTTGTCTCCGAAGCCCACCGCCTTGGGCTTGTGGGGTATTTTTCCGCATAAATAATTCCACAAAGCACTTAAACACCACATAATTATGTGGTGTTTAAGTGCTTTGTGGAATTATTTATGCGGAAAAATACCCCACAAGCCCA